>NZ_JBFTNE010000090.1:0-28093 GCF_056397325.1 Cupriavidus sp. 05N39 | reverse complement strand
GTGGGCATCTCCTTCCTTGCAAGCGGTTTTTTGGGCTATGCGGCGGCGCTTCGCGTCATAAAGGTCGAGTCGCTACTGAGCAGCGCCTGGATGACGCGCGCGTTCTTGTTGGCCAGCGCGACTGCCGCGCAGTTGTGCCCCCGTCGCGCAATCAGTTGCTGCAGCCAGACGCTCTGTGGATCGGCTTTTTTCGCTGCATAGCGCAGGACTGCCCGCGCGCCGTGGATGAGCAACGTCCTCAAGTATGTGTCGCCGCGCCGGCTGATGCCGTGCAGTCGAGGCTTGCCCCCTGAGGAGTACTGGCGTGGTACCAGACCGAGCCAGGCCGCCAAATGTCGGCCGTTCCTGAATTGCTTCGCGTCGCCGACCGCGGCGACCATGGCTGTGGCGGTGATCGGACCGATGCCGGGCACTTCCGCGATCTTTTTGCACAGCGCGGAATGCTTCATGAACGACTGGATCGATGTTTCGATCAGGTGGACGCGCTCCTCGATCGCGTGTAGGTGCCGCAGCAGTTCAGTTAGCAGCGTCTGGCAGAACGACGTCAATTCGTCGGCGCTCTTGCTGAGTAGTTCCGGGATCGCGCGCTTGAACGCCTCTGGTGAGCGCGAGATCGTGAGTCCGCGCTCACCGAGCAGGCCGCGCATCTGGTTGATCATGGCGGTACGGTGGCGTATCAAGATCGCTCGCATGCGGTGCGCAGCCTGGATGTCTTGCTGCTCGACCGATTTGACTGTAACGAAGCGCATGGCAGGCCGACTGGCCGCCTCGACGATCGCTTCGGCATCGTTGCGGTCATTCTTATTGGTCTTGACGAAGGGTGAAACATACTGTGGACTGATCAGCCGGACCTCAATGCCGATCGACTGGAAGCGTCTTGCCCAGTGGTGCGCTGTGCTGCAGGCTTCCATAACAACCATCCCCGGCTTCAGTGTACGCACCGCCTCCAGGAGCGAGCCACGCGAGACCTTTGCTCGATGTACGGGCCGTCCGCGGCGGTCGGCGCCATGGAGCTGGAATACCTGTTTGGCGAGATCGATGCCGAGGATGTCGACTTCCATGATGAACCTCCACATGTCAGGTTGATGCCGACAGTGTCCCCCGAAGGGAGGCGTCGGGTCCATCTCAGTAAAATCTGGCGCTGATGCGGAAAAATTCCGTTCAAATCAATTGGTTGAAAATCCATCGAATTCGCTGGACCGCGTTTACGCGCGGAAGTCCGATCATCTTCCCGACCAAATCACGATTCGACTTGGCCGCGCCTGGCAACCCGCTCTGGAGGGACAGGACCGTCAGCGGGCCTTGGCCGCTTTCGAGTGGGGCACGCTATTCGCCCTACGGGTGGCACTGCGCAACGGCTCAGTGTTCCTTGAGCACAGCTTTGCCTTTCGAAGCCAAGCGGCCATCTTGATCGGCGCCAGCGATTGGAAGGCCAAACGCAACCACTTCTATGGCCATCTCAAGCTGCCACAGGATGGTCAGGCATTTCTGGCGCCTGTGATCGCGCATCTGGACGAAAGCCTGGCCAAGCTGCGGGACGCTGTCGTGTGTGGGAAACTCACGATTGACGATGCGATCCACATCGACCCCTTGGTGGCAAGCGCAACGCCCTCGAATGTGGAGACATTGCGAGGCGCACTGTTCGAGCAGCACCCGGGCGGACAGTTGCCTGAGATCCTGCTCGAGATCGACAGCGCCTCGCACTTTAGTTGGCTCTTGCTGGGAAGAGAGCCTCATTCCCGTAGCGAATTGCTATTGGTCTACGCAGCGATACTCGCGCACGGCACATCGATGTCAGCTGCGGATCTCGCCCGAATGGTGCCGGAGTTGTCGCCTCCCGCGATCCGGCAGATGATGCATCGCGTTGCGGACGAACGGAAGCTGCGCCACGCGGCTGAAGCCGTGCTGACCTTCATGCATCAGCACCCAATTTCCCAGCATTGGGGGCGCTCCGATCTGGCCTCTTCAGACATGATGTCGTTGGAAACGACACGTTCTGTCTGGAAAGCGCGGGCCGACCCACGCCGACGGACTGCATCGATCGGGATGTACACTCACGTTCGAGATCGGTGGGGCATCTTCTATGACCAGCCAATTTTGCTAAATGAGCGCCAGGCCGGCGCAGCGATCGAGGGCGTGATCCGACAAGGCGGTTCGGAAGACATAGCGCAACTTGCAGTGGACGGAACGGCGCCCGCCACCTGCCCGATCAGCCTGGCTGACTTCGACGCTGCTCTGAACTGGTTTCTGTGACTCCAGCATCAGGTGGGCTTTGCGCCTTGTTTCGGCAGGCTTGGGCCGACCCAGCGCGCCTAGTAGGTCATCGCAAGGATTGGTTTGCTGGGACATTGATACCTTTTACAGGCTGCGTGCTCACCCGGTAGCCGAGCAAAAAATATGCATACCACGCGAAAAAACTCTACGCGCATGTGAGTCAAACATGCAATCCGTGCACTCGCCCGGCAGAATCTTGTCTAGGATCAGAGACGTGGCGGTGCCGTGTCTGGCCCGCCCCGGCGCGCCAGCTTCTTGCACGCTATCCTGCGCGGCTTGGCCGCGTACGCCGGCGACCGATGCTACCAGGAGGATCCCGATGACGGCAGATTCCGAGTTGAATGCCCCGCCCCCCACGCCGCCTGCCGCGCATTCCGGACACGACACCCGCACCGCGATGTCCAGCGCCACCATACGGCGCGCCTTTCTCGATCACGTGTTCTATACGCAGGGCAAGCTCCCCGGGCTAGCCAGCGGCAACGATCTCTACCAGGCCCTGGCCCATACGGTACGCGACCGGCTGGTGCAGCGCTGGATCAGCACGGCTGAGGCCTACCTTGGCCAGCCCTCGCGTACCGTGGCCTACCTCTCCGCGGAATTCCTGATGGGGCCGCACTTGGGAAGCAACCTGATCAACCTAGGCATTTTCGAAGAAGTGCGGGAAGCCATGTCGGATCTTGGCCTCGATCTGGACGAAATCCTGGCGCAAGAGGAAGAGCCGGGTTTGGGCAACGGGGGCTTGGGTCGATTGGCAGCCTGCTTCATCGATTCTCTCGCCACCCTGGAGACGCCGGCGCTGGGCTATGGCATCCGCTACGAGTACGGCATCTTTCACCAGTCCATCGTCGACGGCGTGCAGGTGGAGAGCACCGACACCTGGCTGCGCAACGGCAATCCATGGGAAATCCAGCGCTCCGAGTGGGCGGTGCAGGTCAAGTTGGGTGGGCACACCGAACGCTACACCGACGACCGTGGGCACTACCGTGTGCGTTGGGTGCCGGACAAGACCGTGGTGGGTGTTCCTTTCGACTCGCCGATCCTCGGCTACCGCGTGAATACCGTGAACACGCTGCGGCTGTGGCGCGCGGAGGCCACCGAGGCCTTTGACTTCAACGTGTTCAACCGGGGTGACTACCTCGGTGCAGTCAGCAAGAAGGTGACCTCGGAAAACCTGACGAAGGTGCTATACCCGAACGACGAGACCTTGCAAGGCAAAGAGCTGCGGCTGGAGCAACAGTATTTCTTCGTTTCGTGTTCGCTGCAGGACATGCTGCGCCTGCTGGATGCGCACGGCATGGCGTTGACGTGCTTTCACGATAAATTTGCGGTGCAACTCAACGACACCCATCCCTCGATCGGCATCGCCGAGCTGATGCGCTTGCTGGTGGACGACCACGGCGTGCCATGGGACCAGGCCTGGGAGATCACCCGGAGCGCCTTTGCCTACACCAACCATACGCTGTTGCCCGAGGCGCTGGAGCGCTGGCCGCTACCGCTGTTCGCGCGCATCCTGCCGCGCCACCTGGAGATCATCTACGAAATCAACGCGCGCTTCCTGGATGAGGTCCGCATCCGTTTCTACGGCGATGAATCGCGCCTGGTGCGCCTGTCGCTGATCGACGAGAGCGGCCCGCGCTACGTGCGCATGGCCCATCTTGCCTGCGTCGGCAGCCATGCCATCAATGGCGTGGCCGAACTGCACTCTCGCCTGATGCAACAAGACGTGCTGAAGGACTTCCACGAAATGTGGCCGGAGAAGTTCTTCAGCGTCACCAACGGTGTCACGCCGCGGCGCTGGATCGCCCTGGCCAACCCGCGCCTTACCAAGCTGGCCTGCGACGCGATCGGTGACAGCTGGATACGCGATCTCTCGGGGCTGCAGGCGCTCGAGCCCTACGCCGACGATCCCGCCTTCCGCCACCAATGGTGTGCGGTCAAGCGTGCCAACAAGGCGGACCTGGCACGCCTGATCCGCGACTGCACCGGCGTGGCGGTCGATCCCGACTCGATGTTCGACGTCATGGTCAAGCGCATCCACGAGTACAAGCGGCAACATCTCGCCRTATTGCATATCGTCGCGCTCTACCATCGCATCAAGTCCGACCCGCATGCCGACATCGCGCCGCGCACGTTCCTGTTTGCCGGCAAGGCCGCGCCCGGCTACCACTACGCCAAGCTGATGATCCGCTTCATTACCTCGGTGGGCGAGGTGATTAACCGCGATCCGCAGGTGCGCGACCGGCTCAAGGTGGTGTTCCTGCCGAACTTCAACGTGACCTACGGGCAACGCATCTACCCCGCCGCCGATCTCTCGGAACAGATCTCACTGGCAGGAAAGGAGGCCTCCGGTACCGGCAATATGAAGTTCGCCATGAACGGCGCCATCACCATCGGCACCATGGACGGCGCCAATATCGAGCTGCGCGAGCATATCGGCGCCGACAATTTCCTTCCGTTCGGCCTGACCGCGTCGGAGGTCTATGCGCTAAAGGCGGCCGGCTACCGGCCGCGCACGTTCTACGATGGTAACGCCGAGTTGCAAGCGGTGATCGGGCTGGCGCGGCAGGGCTTCTTCGCCAAGGGCGACGCGACCGTGTTCCAGCCACTGTTCGACGGGCTGCTGCAGCATGATCCCTATCTGCTGTTGGCGGATTTTGCCTCGTACCTGCATTGCCAGCAGGATGCCAGCGCCGCGTTTGCCGACCAGGAGCGATGGCAGCGCATGTCGGTGCTGTCATCGGCGCGCTCCGGGTATTTCTCGTCCGACCGCGCCATCAAGGAGTATTGTTCCCGGATCTGGCACGTCGGGCCTGTGCCGGTGCCTTTGCTGCAGCAGGCGGCCGACGAACACGCCGCGCAGCGCCGGCGCCGGCGGATCACCCACGCATAACGCCATGCCGGGAGACTCACACTGAATGCTAGTTCGGCGTTGTGGCGCCGCTCTGCGTGGCACTCGCGGACCCGCCACYGCCAGCAAAACGCTGGCCATGGATTGCGCACCGCGCCCGACACCGTCGCCTCCGGAAAATCCGTGTCGCCCTTCCACGTCCTGCCACGCCCATCTCGCGCAGGCGCGTAAAGGCAGTCGAGCGATCCACCGCTCCTGCGGGGCATGGATGTTGCCTCTGGCGATGGCGGAGCCCGTTTTTTTTCGCGCGATGCCGCGTCCGTGCTTGCTTGGTACCGCTGCATGCCCGCCTGCCCCCGTCGCCACCGGAGCAGCAACAGGTTGCGGATGTCCGCAAGGCCAAGGAAGCGGAGGAAACGCAGCGCCAGGTTGACGCCCTGACGCGGGTCCAGGACAACCTAGCCGCGCGCTTTGGCAAGGGCGACGGGTCGGCAGCGCAGACCCCGCCGGCCCAGGCGCCGCAGAGAGGTCGTGGAAGCGCCAGGCAGCCCAGGCCCCAGCGGCGGCACGTCGCCAAGCGCCGAGGCGCACAGTGGCGAAGCGGCGCGTGAATAAGCGGCAGTTGCCCGGCCTGCTTTGCGGGTCTTTGCGGGCATGACAGTTTTACACGCGGGTGCCAAAGCTACACGGTGCTCGGGCGGCTGCCGGCCCCCCTCTACCTCAATGCCTTCCATCCGATTCAAGGAGCCAGAAATGCAGAAGAACCAGGAACGCGTCCCGACCMCGCATGTGGATCAGTCTTCGACCGCACTCGCCGGTAAGCGCGTTGCGCTGCTGGTCACCGACATGTTCGAACAGGTCGAACTCACCGGCCCGCGCCAGGTCTTGCAGCAAGCCGGCGCCACCACCGTGATCGTGGCGCTGCAAGGCGGCGAAGTCCAGGGCGCGCATCACGAGCACAAGGCCGACCGATTCAGCGTGCAGGCTGTGCTCGCCGAGGCACATCCCGATGATTTCGATGCCGTGGTGCTGCCGGGCGGCGTCATGAACGCCGATACCTTGCGCACCAGGCCAGAGGCGCAGCGCTTCGTCAAGAAAATCCAAGATGATGGCAAGCCGATCGCGGTGATCTGCCACGGCGCGTGGCTGCTGGTGTCCGCTGGCCTGGTAAATGGACGCACGCTGACCAGCTGGCCATCGCTGGCCGACGATATCCGCAATGCCGGCGGCGAATGGGTGGACCGCGAGGTCGTCCGGGACGGCAACTGGGTCAGCAGCCGCAAGCCGGACGATATTCCTGCCTTCAACCGGGAGATGGTGGCTTTGTTCGCCGCAGGCGGAAGCGCCCGGTAGGACGGCACGGCCCCGCCGGAGGTGATCGCGCGCAAGCAACGCGAGTTGATGGAGTCGTCCACGGCGGTGGTGCACTCACGGACAACATCCTTGGCCTGCCCTTGATCTGCACGCTCGACGGCGCGCGCACGGCGAAGAATCGTCGATATGGGCGCGTCGTACGCCACGCCACGCCACGCGACGAGACCGGCCTGGACCTGAGGCCGGGCAACGAGCACTAGCCGACCGGCGCAAAGCTCGGAAGACGCTGCCGCGCGCATGCGCATCGAGACCTAGTGGACATGGCAGTTCTTATGCCTGGCAGACAACTCGCGGATCATCCTCACGTGCCCCGATAGTCCCCTGACCCCCTCGCATACCGCCGTCCATTGTGCTACGACGATGTGTGCCATTTCTCTCCTTGCGCACCCTTGGTCGTAAGTGCAGCGCACCGACCGGCGCGCGTGCGCGGTTCTGCCAGAACTGCTACCGCCGGACTATAGTCTTTACACATCCTGCCTCACTCGGCAGGCAAGCGTCGCTCAATGAACCTAATGCGTTCCGCCCGCGCGGCCGTGGCATTGCTGGCTCGTCCGGGGCATGCACCCGCCTGGCACGCGCTTCGCATATCCAGTGAAGCGCAATATCTTGCCGCGCCGCAGCAGACAGCCCGGGCCAGTTGGAGAAAACGCGACAGCAATGCGAACCGCCGCGATCGCCAGCATGCACGATGCCAGCGCATCGGCACCAGCCATCACTTTTCATCACCGCATCCGCCAATCGATATCGAAGGAGGTCCACCTTGAGCCCGAGCATGCTATTTGTGGCCTGCGAGGCGAATCCGCCCGGCACGCCCGCCTGGCGGCGGGCTGCCTACGGCCACTACGGCCTGACGGTAACCGGCGGGAAGACAACGTGCGAATCTGCCAGATAGACCTGTCGGCCACCCAGCTTGACGGCGCCCCCGTTGCCGATGCGCTGGGCCGCGCCGCGGCGCTCGGCTTCGACCATGTCCTGCTGGCAGGCTGGCCGGTCCTGCATGCGCCGGGCGCCGCTTTGACACGGGCCGTGGCGGCCTGCCGCACGCGCGGCCTGTCGTGCCTGCTGGAGCTTGCCCTGGACCGGTATCCCGAAGGCAGCGCCGGCCTGGATCCAAGCTGGCGCGAGCCCGGCGGCCTGGCCGCGGATCCGCGTGACACCGACAACCATCTGCCCGGCGTACGCTTGCGCTGGCACGATCCGCAAACTGCTTCGGCACTGGTCCCATGGTGGGGCGAGCGCCTGCGCTCGCTGGTGGCGGCCGGCATTGCCGGCTTCGTCTGCCGCGCGCCGGCACGCGTCGCCGGGCGGCACTGGGCCGAACTGATTGCCGGCGCTCGCCGCGCCGCGCCTGGCCGCAGCCTGGCTTTCCTGGCGTGGACTCCTGGCTTGGCGCCCACGCAACTCGACGACCTCGCGCGGGGCGGCTTCGATGGCGCCTTCTGCTCGCTGCCGTGGTGGGATTACCGCAGCGCCTGGCTCACCGATGAAATCGCGCGCCTGCGCCCATTCGGCGCCGTGCTGGCCGCGCCGGCGCTGGAAGCGGAGGGCACCGATGCGCTGGTTGCGCGGCGCGCCCTTTGGGCCGCCGCCACCATCGGCGATGGCCTGATGGCGCCGGCCGGATTCGAGGTGGGCGGCGACGGCGAGACCACGCCGCTCTATGATCTTTCCCAAGAGGTGATCCACGCCAATGCCTGGCTGGCGGCGCGCGGCTGTGCACCGGCGCGCAGCTTGCGGCTGGTGAATGGAGGCAATTCGCCCCTCACCGTGCTCTCGCGCACGGCCGGTGCCGCCGGCGAGGACGCTACGGCGATGGCCATCGTCATCAATCCCGATACCCAGGAGGCCGCCACGCTCGGCGCCGACCGCATCCTGGCCGCGCTGCCACAGGGCATGGGCGCGCTGCTGCCGGCCGACGGCGGCCCCGGTGGGGCGGACCATGCCGGGACCGTGCTCGACGCCATGGCCAATATTGCGCTTGCACCGGCCGGCATCCAGCTTTATCACCCGGTGCACAATGTCGCGCAGGCCGCACCCGCGCGGCGCGGCGGCAAGCGCATCGCCGCTGCCGTGCGTGACACGCTGGAAAAAAGCGTGGCCGCTGCCCTGAAGGCACCGCGCATCGCCATCGAGAACGTGACGCCGGCCTGCGATGCCGGGCACTTCGCGGTACGCCGTGTGGCGGGCGAGCGGGTGGAGGTGGAAGCCGATATCTGGATGGACGGCCATGACAAGCTGGCAGCGGTGTTGCTGTGGCGCGGCCCCGGCGAGCAGGAGTGGCAGCAGTGCGTGCTGGAGCCCGGCGTCAACGACCGCTGGAGCGGTAGTTTCCCCTTGCGCGGGATGGGCCACCACGAGTTTACGGTAGAAGCCTGGCGCGACACGTTCGCCAGCTGGTGCGACGAAGTCGCCAAGAAGAAACAGGCCGGGCTGGACGTGGCCCTGGAAATCGAGGAAGGCTCGCGCCTGGTGGCGGCGGCGGTGTGCACGGCGCCCGCCGCCGATGCCGAGGTGCACGCCATCGCAGCCGAGCTGGAAGCTGCTCGCGGCAATCCCGGGGACAATGCGCACCGACTGGAGCTGCTGCTGTCGCCGCGCACCCGCGCCGCCATGCGGGCCGCCGATCCGCGCGCCTTCTCCACGCGCCACCCAGTGGTGCTGCCAGTGGAGGCGGACCGGCTCGCGGCGCGCTTCGCCAGCTGGTACGAGCTGTTCCCGCGCTCGCAGAGCGGCGATACGCAGCGCCACGGTACCTTCGACGACGTCATCGCGCGGCTACCGGCCATCCGCGCCATGGGCTTCGACGTGCTGTACTTCCCGCCCATCCATCCCATCGGCCGCACCCATCGCAAGGGCCGCAATAACAGCCTGCGCGTCAACCCCGGCGAGCCCGGCAGCCCCTATGCCATCGGCGGAGAAGACGGCGGCCACGATGCGATCCACCCGGAACTGGGAACCTTCGACGATTTCCGCCGTCTGCGCGAGGCCGCCGCCGCCGAGGGCCTGGAGCTGGCGCTAGACTTCGCCATCCAGTGCTCGCCAGACCATCCCTGGCTGCACGAACATCCGGAGTGGTTCGCGCACCGGCCCGACGGCTCGCTGCGCTACGCGGAGAACCCGCCCAAGAAATACGAGGACATCGTCAACGTCGATTTCTACTGCAAGCCACCGGCGGACGCCGCGCTGTGGCTGACACTGCGCGACGTTGTCGTGTTCTGGGCCGAACAAGGCGTGCGTATCTTCCGCGTGGACAACCCGCACACCAAGCCGTTGCCGTTCTGGGAATGGATGATCGCCGACGTGCGCTCGCGCTTTCCCGACGTGCTGTTCCTGGCCGAGGCGTTTACACGGCCCAAGATGATGGCGCGCCTGGCCAAGCTCGGCTTCAACCAGTCGTATACGTACTTCACCTGGCGCAACCACAAGCGCGAGCTGATGGAGTACATGACCGAACTCACGCAAGGTCCGCTGCGCGAATACTTCCGGCCGCACTTCTTCGTCAACACGCCGGACATCAATCCCTACTTCCTGCACGATAGCGGCCGGCCGGGCTTCCTGATACGGGCCGCGCTGGCTACCCTGCTGTCGGGGCTGTGGGGCATGTACAGCGGCTTCGAGCTTTGCGAAGGCACGCCGGTACTAAAGGACGGCGTACCCAAGGAAGAGTATCTCGACTCCGAGAAGTACCAGTTGCGTGCGTGGGACTGGCAGCGACCTGGCAACATCATTGCCGAGATCTCGCGGCTGAACGCGATCCGTGCCAGCCACCCGGCTCTGCAGAATCACCTTGGCCTGCGCTTCTACAACGCCAGCGACGACGCTGTGCTGTACTTTGCCCGCTTCGTGCCACGCGTATCAGGACCAGCCGGCAGCCTCGAACGCGCCACCAGCTTCGGCGACGACGTACTGCTGGCGGCGATCAGCCTGGACCCCCACGCCGTGCGCGAGTCGGCTATCGAGCTGCCGCTGTGGGAATGGGGTCTGCCCGACCACGGCGCGCTGGACGCCGAAGACCTGATGCATGGACCTCGGTTTATCTGGCGGGGCAAGAACCAGCGTATCCGCCTGGACCCGCACGCCCTGCCGTTCGCTCTGTGGCGCGTCCAGCCGCTGCCCGAGGAGCCGGCATGAAACGCCTGACTGAACCGGGAAGCACCGCCCTTCTCAACGCCGACCCGCTCTGGTACAAGGACGCGGTCATCTACCAGTTGCACATCAAGTCCTTCTACGATGCCAACGGCGACGGCGTGGGTGATTTTGCCGGGCTGTCGGCCAAGCTCGACTACCTAGTCAACCTGGGAATCGACACCGTCTGGCTTTTGCCGTTCTATCCCTCGCCTCGCCGCGACGACGGCTACGATATCGCCGACTACCGCGGTGTCCACCCCGACTACGGCACCCTAGGCGAGGCGCGCCGCTTTATCGCCGCTGCGCACGCGCACGGCCTGCGCGTGATCACGGAACTGGTCATCAACCACACCTCGGACCAGCACCCCTGGTTCCAACGCGCACGCCGCAGCAAGCCCACCTCGGCGGCGCGCAACTATTACGTCTGGTCAGATACCGACCAGACCTACGCCGGCACGCGCATCATTTTCTGCGACGCCGAGAAATCCAACTGGAGCTGGGACCCGGTGGCTGGCGCGTATTTCTGGCACCGCTTCTATTCGCATCAGCCAGACCTGAATTTCGACAATCCGCAGGTGCTGCGCGAGGTCATGTCGGTGATGCATTTTTGGCTCGATATCGGCGTCGACGGCCTGCGCCTTGACGCCGTGCCCTACCTGGTCGAGCGCGAGGGCACCAGCAACGAGAACCTGCCAGAGACCCACGCCGTCATCAAGCAGATCCGCGCACACCTGGATGCCGACTACAGTGGCCGCCTGTTGCTGGCCGAGGCCAATATGTGGCCTGAGGATGCCCAGCAGTATTTCGGCCGCCCGCGCGCGCCGGCCGAATCCACGTCGCCGATATCGCCAGCGGTCACGGGCCACTTGTACCCTGCGGTCCCCGCCATGAATAGCGCCGGGGAATTGAGCAACGAGGGCACCGCGGTGCTGGGAGACGAGTGCCATATGTCGTTCCACTTCCCGCTGATGCCGCGCATGTACATGGCCATTGCGAGGGAGGATCGCTTTCCCATCACCGACATCATGCGGCAGACGCCGGAGATCCCACCCAACTGCCAGTGGGCGATCTTCCTGCGCAATCACGACGAGCTGACACTGGAAATGGTCACCAGCGCCGAGCGCGACTACCTTTGGGAGGTCTATGCGTCCGATCGCCGCGCGCGCATCAACCTCGGGATCCGGCGCCGCCTGGCGCCGTTGCTGGAACGAGACCGCCGCCGCATCGAGCTGATGAACAGCTTGCTGTTCTCCATGCCGGGCACGCCCGTGATCTATTACGGCGACGAGATCGGCATGGGCGACAACATTCACCTGGGCGACCGCGACGGCGTGCGCACGCCCATGCAATGGTCGCCCGACCGCAATGGCGGCTTCTCCCACGCCGACCCCGAGCG
This sequence comes from Cupriavidus sp. 05N39, assembly GCF_056397325.1. NCBI lineage: Bacteria > Pseudomonadati > Pseudomonadota > Betaproteobacteria > Burkholderiales > Burkholderiaceae > Cupriavidus > Cupriavidus sp. 05N39. Next base: position 16,073 of record NZ_JBFTNE010000090.1, on the reverse strand, counting down.
CCTGGTGCTGCCGCCGCTTCAAGGCCCACTCTACGGCTATGAAGCCGTCAACGTGGAGGCCCAGGCCCGCGATCCGCATTCGCTGCTCAACTGGATGCGCCGCATGCTGGCGCTGCGCCGCCAGCACCGCGCGTTCGGCCGCGGCACGCTGCGCTTCCTGTTCCCGGGCAATCGCAAGATCCTGGCCTACCTGCGTGAGTTCGAAGGCGAGCACATCCTGTGCGTGGCCAACCTGGCGCGGGCGCCGCAGGCCGTGGAACTGGACCTCTCCGCCTTTGCAGGCCGCGTGCCGGTGGAAATGATGGGCGCCACCCCCTTCCCCGCGATCGGCCAGCTTACCTATCTGCTGACGCTGCCGCCTTATGGGTTCTACTGGTTCGTGCTGAGCGAGGAAGCCCAGCCGCCTTCCTGGCATGTCGATGCCCCGGAGCAGATGCCTGATCAGGTCACACTGGTGATTCACAGCGCCGCGCAGACCGAGCTGACCGAAAGTTCGCGGCGGACGCTGGCCAACGAGGTATTGCCGCACTACATCAGGCGGCGCCGCTGGTATGGCGCCAAAGGCGAGCGGATCGGCAGCGTGAACATCGCTTACGCCATTCCGTTTGGCCGCGGCACCGCGGGCGAGGAAACCTATCTGTGCGAAATGGAGCTGGCGCTGGAGAGCCGCGCCGAGTGCTACCAGTTGCCGGTGGGACTGCTGTGGGACCGCGAAGGCCCGGGCGAAGGCGCTTCGCAGCTGGCGCATTCGCTGTCCATGGCCCGAGTGCGCAAGGGCAGCCGGGTTGGCCTGGTCACGGATGGGTTTGCCGTGGAGTGCTTTGCCCGCGAGGTGGTACGCGCGCTGCGCGGCGGGATCGAGTTGCTCAGCCCGCACGGCCCGATCCGCTTCCTCGGCGAACCTGGCCTCGCCGGGCTGCCACTGGAAACGGATGAGGTCCAGTGGATGTCGGCCGAACAATCCAACAGTTCGCTGTCCTATGGCAATTCGGCAGTGCTCAAGCTGGTGCGCCGCATCGCCGCGGGCATCCACCCCGAGGCCGAGATGACCCGCTATCTGACCGCCCAGGGCTACCGCAACTCGGCACCGCTGCTGGGCGAGGTAGTGCGCACTGGCACCGATGGCGAGCCGCGCACGCTGCTGCTGCTGCAGGGCTACATCCTCAACCAGGGCGATGCGTGGGGCTGGACTCTCGACTATCTCGGCCGGGCCATCGACGATGCCGTGCCGTCCGAGGACAGCGAGGAGGAATTCGCTGAGGCCTTGACCGGGTATGCCACGGTCGCTGGCACGCTGGGCCAGCGTCTGGCGGAGCTGCACGCGGTGCTGGCGCGCCCGTCCGACGATCCCGCTTTCGCGCCTGAAGGAGCCCGAGAAACACAGGCGCAGCAGTGGGCCGAGGAAGCCATGGCCGAGCTGGATCGCGCCGTGGTCCTGCTCGAAAAGCGCGCCGGGGAACTTGCGCGCCAGGCCCGCAACGATCGCTTTGCCGCCGACATCGATACCCTGCTCGCCGCTCGYGAACGGTTGCCTCAGCTGGTGGCCCGGCTCGCTGCGGTGGCCCCCGGCAGCCTGCAGACGCGCATTCACGGCGACTTCCACCTGGGCCAGGTGCTGATCGCGCAGAACGATACCTACCTGGTCGATTTTGAAGGCGAACCGGCCCTGCCGCTGGACTGGCGGCGGCGCAAGACTTCGCCGCTGCGCGATGTGGCGGGCCTGCTGCGCTCGTTCGACTACGCCGCGGCCACGGTCGGCACCGACCGCCACGAGCGTACCCACGCCACCCTGCCGCCGGCCCTGACCCAGCGCCGCGAGATGCTGCTCGACCGTTTCCGCCAGACCGCCAGCGAGGCCTTCGTGGCCGGCTACCTGCAGATTGCCGAGGCCGCGCCGCAGCCATGGGTCGAGCCGGAGCAGGCGCAAGCCTTGCTCGACCTCTTCCTGCTGGAGCGGGCCGCCTACGAGGTGGGCTACGAAGCGGCCAACCGCGTGGCGTGGGTCGACCTGCCGGTCAATGGTCTGGCGCGGCTGATCCGCAAACTCACAGGTGCCGCCGAGGACAACAGTGGACAAGACTGAGAGAACGCCGCCCCGCGACGGCCTGAAGGCCAAGTGGGCCCCTCGGGACAGACCTGGCGCGGGGCCCGCGGCACCGCCGCCCTTGGCCGTGCCGGACCTGGAGGCGCTGCTGGCGGCGCGCCATGCTGATCCCTTCGCCGTACTCGGCCCGCACCACGCGGCAGGCCATACCGTGGTGCGCGCCTGCCTGCCGGGCGCGCAGTCGGCCTGGCTGGCAGACGCCGACGGCACGCGGCTGGCCGAACTGGAACGGCTTCACCCCGGCGGCATCTTCGCCGGGTCCCTGCCCGGCAGCGCGGCAGCGCGCGACTATTGCCTCGGTATGCGCTGGACGGACGGCAGCGAGCAGGTCAGCGCCGATCCCTACGCCTTCGGTACCTTGCTGGGCGATCTCGACCTGCACCTGATCGCCGAGGGGCGCCACTTCGAGCTGGGCCGCTGTCTGGGCGCGCAAGCACAGGTCCTGGACGGCGTCGAGGGGGTGCGCTTTGCCGTATGGGCGCCCAATGCGCGCCGTGTCTCGGTGATTGGCGACTTTAACGGCTGGAACCCGGTGCGCCACCCGATGCGGCTTCGCCATGGCGCCGGCGTCTGGGAACTGTTCATTCCCGGCGCGATGGGTGCCGCCCCGGGCAGCCGCTACAAATTCGACCTTATCGGGGCGCACGGCGAGCCGTTGCCCGACAAGGCTGATCCGGTGGCACTGGCTACGGAGGGACCGCCGGCCACCGCCTCGGTGGTCGCGCAGCCGGGTACTTCGGCGCCGCCGTATGCCTGGCACGACCAGGCCTGGATGCGCCATCGGGCCATCACCGACGCGCACGCCGCGCCCATGTCCATCTACGAAATACACGTCACCTCCTGGCTCGCCGAGGTCAACGATCCCGTGCACGGCTGGGAGCGCCTGGCCGGCCGGTTGATCCCCTATGTGCGCGAGCTGGGCTTCACCCATATCGAACTGCTGCCGGTGATGGAACATCCTTTCGGCGGCTCCTGGGGCTATCAGCCGCTGTCGCTGTTCGCGCCCACCGCGCGGTTGGGGCCGCCGCAGGCGTTCGCCGCCTTCGTCGACCGCTGCCACGAAGCCGATATCGGCGTCATCCTGGACTGGGTGCCGGCGCATTTCCCCACCGACCCGCACGGGCTGGCCGAGTTCGACGGCACGGCGCTCTACGAATACCAGGATCCACGCGAGGGCTTCCACCAGGACTGGAACACGCTGATCTACAACCTGGGCCGCAACGAAGTGCGCGGCTTCATGCTGGCCAGCGCCCTGCACTGGCTGGAGCAGTATCATGTCGACGGCCTGCGCGTGGATGCGGTGGCGTCGATGCTCTATCGCGACTATAGCCGCGAGCCCGGCCAGTGGGTCCCCAACCGTTTCGGCGGGCGCGAAAACCTGGAGGCCGTGGCCTTCCTGCGCGAGCTCAATACCGTGGTGCGCGAGCGCTGCCGTGGCGCCATGACCATCGCCGAGGAATCCACCGCATGGCCCGGGGTGACCGCGTCGGTGGAGAGCGGCGGGCTGGGCTTCACCTTCAAGTGGAATATGGGGTGGATGCACGACACGCTGCTCTATCTCTCCCACGATCCAGTGCACCGCGCCTGGCACCACCAGGACATGACCTTCGGCATGATCTATGCATGGTCGGAGGCCTTCGTGCTGCCGATCTCGCATGATGAAGTCGTGCATGGCAAGGGCTCGATGATCGGCAAGACTCCCGGCGACAACTGGCAGCGCTTTGCCAACCTGCGCGCCTATTACGGCTTCATGTGGACGCACCCTGGCAAGAAATTGCTCTACATGGGCGCGGAGTTTGCCCAATGGCGCGAGTGGAACCACGACACCGAGCTGGACTGGTCCCTGCTGGAGCAGCCCGAGCACCGCGGCATGCAGGCGCTGGTGCGCGATCTCAACCACCTGCACCGGGAACTCCCGGCGCTGCATGCGCTGGACCACCGACCCGAGGGCTTCGTCTGGGTGGTGGGCGACGACAGCCGCAACAGCGTTTTCGCCTACCTGCGCCGGGCCGCGCCCGGCAGCCGCGAAGTGGTGCTGGCGGTGGTCAACATGACGCCGGTGGTGCGCCTCTGCTACCGACTGGGCGTCCCGTTCGCGGGCCGCTGGCAGGAGTGCATCAACACCGATGCCGCCTGCTATGGCGGCAGCAACGTGGGCAACGGCGGCGAGGTCCTGGCCACCACCACGCCCTCGCACGGCCTGCCGGCATCGCTCACGCTCACCCTCCCGCCGCTGGCCACGCTGGTCCTGCGCTTTATCCCGGAAGGAGCCTGACTTGCCCCTGGTCCCCACCACCCGCATGCTGCCCGGCAAACCGTACCCGCTCGGCGCGCACTGGGATGGGCTCGGGGTCAACTTTGCCGTGTTCTCCGCCAATGCCGCGCGTATCGACCTCTGCCTGTTCTCTGCAAACGGCCGCAAGGAGCTAGCGCGAATCACGCTGCCCGAATGCACCGACGAGGTCTGGCACGGCTACCTGCCACACGCGGCGATCGGCACAGTTTACGGCTATCGCGCGTTTGGCCCTTACGAGCCGACCAAGGGGTACCGTTTCAACGCGCACAAGCTGTTGCTCGATCCCTATGCGCGGCAGTTGAGCGGGCCGGTGCGCTGGTCCGAAGCGCTGTTCGGCTACCGGCTGCAAAGTCCGCGCGCCGACCTCACGCCCGACCGCCGTGACAACGCCCCCGCCATGCCCAAGGCGGTGGTGGTGGACACCAGCTTCCACTGGGGCGACGACCGCACGCCGGACGTGCCGTGGGAGAAAACCGTCATCTACGAAGTCCATCCGCGCGGCCTGTCGATGCTGCGCCAGGACCTGCTGCCGCACACGCGCGGCACCTTCGCCGCACTGTGCGACCCGCGTTTTATCGACCACCTTCACAAGCTGGGCGTAACCGCCGTGGAACTACTGCCCATCCATGCCTTCCTGCAGGACCGCTTCCTGGTGGAGCGCAGCTTGCGCAACTACTGGGGCTACAACACGTTGGCTTTTTTCGCGCCAGAGCCGGCTTATCTCAGCATCGGTCAGCTCAACGAATTCAAGGTAGCGGTGCGGCGGCTGCACGCGGCGGGCGTCGAGGTCATCCTCGACGTGGTCTATAACCACACTTGTGAGGGCAACGCGCTCGGCCCGACGGTATCATGGCGCGGACTGGACAACGCCAGCTACTATCGGCTCATGCCGGGCGATGAGCGCCACTACATCAACGACACCGGCTGCGGCAACACGCTCAACCTGTCACACCCGCGCGTGCTGCAGATGGTGATGGACTCGTTGCGCTACTGGACCGAGTGCTTCCATGTCGACGGCTTCCGCTTCGATCTCGGCACCACGCTGGGACGCGAGGGCAATGGCTTCGACCCCGGCGCGGGCTTCTTCGACGCGATCCTGCAGGATCCGGTGTTGTCGCGCGTCAAGCTGATCTCCGAGCCCTGGGATCTTGGCCCCGGCGGCTACCAGGTGGGCAACCACCCGCCCGGCTTTGCCGAATGGAACGACAAGTTCCGCGACACTGTGCGGCGCTACTGGCGCGGCGACGCCGGCCAGCGCGGCGACTTGGCCGCGCGCCTGGCCGGCTCGGCCGATTTGTTCGACCGCCGTCACCGCAAGCCCTGGGCTTCGGTGAACTTCATCACCGCGCACGACGGCTTCACGCTGGCCGATCTCGTCAGCTACAGCACCAAACACAACGAAGCCAACTGCGAGGACAACCGCGACGGCACAGACGACAACGCCAGCGCCAACTGGAGCCCGGACGGCAGCGTGGAAGGTCCCACCGACGACCCGGTGATCCTTGAGACGCGCGGGCGCGTGGCGCGCGCGATGATGGTCACGCTGCTGCTCTCACACGGCACGCCGATGCTCACCGCGGGCGACGAATGGAGCCGCAGCCAGGTCGGCAACAACAACGCCTATTGCCAGGATAACGAACTCTCCTGGCTGGACTGGGACGACGCGGGCAGCGCCGCCGGCCGCGCCATGACCGCTTTTGTCAGCCGCCTGCTAGCGCTGCGTCGGCGCCTGTACGCCTTCTCCGAGGCCCGCTTTCCCCACGGGCGCCGCGAATTGGAACCGGGGCTAGCCGACATCGCGTGGTTCGATACGGACGGCCACGCCCTCAGCACCGAACAATGGTCCGACCCCGGCGGCTGCACCCTAGCCATGCGGCGCGCCGCCAGCGGCCCGGATGGCCAGATCCAGGTGACCTTGCTGCTGCTCAACGCTGGCAGCGGTGACGCCACGTTCCGGCTGCCGGAGCCGGCGCAACACTGGCAGTTGCTGATCGACAGCAGCCAGCCTGACGCGTCCGATGCTGGCGTCGACACACCTACCCTGACCGTCCCGGCGCATGCCGTGGCGCTGTTACTGGCCGCGCCGCCCAGCGACGCGGACTCGCAATGGAGTTAGCCCAACCCGTTCCCAGGCCATTGAAGGAGGCCGCATCATGAACGCCTTGCCATCGCTGCCGGCGCCGTCGCCATTGCAGTCATTCGGTCCCAGCCGGCTTGAGGACGGGCGCATGCGCTTTCGCCTGTGGGCACCAGATGCCGCCGCCAGCGGCCAGCCTATACGGCTGGAGATCGCAGGCTTTGGGCCGGTGCCGATGTGCGCGGTCGCGCCCGGCCCGGGCGAGAGCGAGGGCTGGCTCGAGGCGATTGCGCCCTGCTGCCGGGCCGCGCGCTACTGGTTCCGGCTTGACGACGGCAGCACCGTGCCCGATCCCGCCTCGCGCGCCCAGGCCAACGACGTCGATGGCGCCAGCCTGGTCTGCGACCCGCACGCCTACATCTGGTGCCACCCGTACTGGCGTGGCCGCCCCTGGCACGAGGCGGTTGTCTACGAAATGCATGTCGGCCTGTGCGGCGGCTACGCCGGCGCCACAAGGCAACTGCCGCGCCTGGCCGCACTTGGCATTACGGCGGTGGAACTGATGCCGCTGGCCGAATTTCCTGGTGGGCGCAACTGGGGCTATGACGGCGTGCTGCCGTTCGCCCCGGAATGCAGTTATGGCAAGCCCGATGAACTCCGCGCGCTGGTGGACTGCGCGCACGGCTTGGGCATGATGGTGCTGCTCGACGTGGTCTACAACCACTTCGGCCCGGAAGGCAATTTCCTTCACCGGTACGCCGCCACGTTCTTCCGCAGCGATGTGCGCACGCCATGGGGGGCGGCCATCGATTTCCGTCAGCCCGAGGTGCGCCGCTTCTTTACCGAAAACGCCTGCTATTGGCTGGAGGACTTCCGCTTCGACGGATTGCGCCTGGACGCCGTGCACGCCATCGTCGACGAAGGCTGGTTGCGGGAAATGGCGGGCGAGGTGCGCGCGCGCCATCCTGGCCGGCATATCCACCTCGTCCTGGAGAACCACGACAACGACGCCTCGCTGCTGGCGGCAGGCTTCGATGCGCAGTGGAACGACGATGGCCACCACGCCCTGCACGTGCTGCTGACCGGCGAGTGCGATGGCTACTACGGGGACTATGCCCGGCCAGCCGGCGATGCGCCTGCCGAGGAATCCGCTGCCCCCATGCTGGCACATCTCGCCCGAGTATTAGCCGAAGGCTTTGCCTACCAGGGCGAGGTCTCGCCAACGCGCGGCACACGCCGCGGCCAGCCCAGCGCCGCGCTGGCGCCCACCGCCTTCGTGCTGTTCCTTCAAAACCACGACCAGACCGGCAATCGCGCACTAGGCGAGCGCCTGACCCGGCTGGCGCAGCCCGATGCGCTGCGCGCGGCGGTCTTGCTGCAACTGCTGTGTCCGCAGATCCCGCTGGTCTTCATGGGCGAGGAGTACGGGGCGGAAACGCCGTTCCTGTATTTCACCAGCCACCCGCCCGAGCTGGCCGAGGCCGTGCGCGCCGGCCGCCGCCGGGAGTTCGGCGCGGTGGCCGCCTTTGGCGATCCGGAGCGCGCGGCGCTGATCCCCGATCCGAACGACCCCGCTACCTTCGAGGCGTCTCGTCCCCCGCTCGATGGCGACAACGCGTGGAGCCAATATTACCGTGCGCTGCTGGCCATCCGCCAGCGCGAGCTGGTGCCGCGCCTGGCGGGCAGCACCAGCGCTGGCGTGCGCATCGTAGGCGAGGCGGCGCTGGCGGCAAGCTGGCGGCTGGGCGACGGCGCGCTGCTGACGATCTGGATCAACTTCTGCGATGCACCCGCGTCGAGCTCGCCGGCGGGCATGCCGCCCGTCATTCCCGGCCGGCTGCTGGCCCAAAGTCGCGAAGGCGCCGAGCAGGCTCTGGCCAAGGGGCTGCTGCCTCCGGCCTCCGCGATTGCCTGCCTGGACGCTCCCGCTCACCCCTAACGAGGCCAGCATGGATCCCCCCGATACCGCGCATGAAGGAGCCTTGCAGGCACTGCACACCTTGGCCGACCGGGCCGGCCTGCTGGTCCATTGGCAAGATGCCCAGGGCCGTGCGCGCGAGGTCGAGCCCGATACACTGCGCGCCATGCTCGGGAAATTCGGGCTGCCCAGCGCCACAGTAGGTCAGTGCGAGGCCGCGCGCGCGCAGTTGGCCGCCGAGGATGCCGAGCAGGGCTTGCCGCCGTTGATCACCGCGGACCAGGGCGAGCCCGTGGCAATCGCATCCGGGCATACCCTCTCGCGACAGGCGTACCGGCTCGAACTGGAAGACGGCAGCGTGTTGAACGGCACCGCCCGGCGCGATGCCAGCGGCATCCTGCGCGTGCCGGCCATCGTTGCCAGTGGCTATCACCGGCTGATGCTCGGCAATGACGAAGTCACGCTGGGCGTGGCGCCGGCGCGCTGCTTCGGGATGGCCGATGCGTTGCGCATGCGGCAACACAGTGAACGCGATGACCGCGATGACGATAGCCGGCGGCCTTGGGGCCTCTCTGTGCAACTGTATTCCCTCCGCCGCGGCGCCGCAGCGGGGCTGGGCGACCTCACCGCCCTGGCGCAGTGCTGCGAGGCCGCCGCACGCGAAGGCGCCGACGCGGTCGCCATCAATCCGCTGCACGCCGGATTTGCCGCCTTGCCGCAGCGCTACAGCCCCTACGCACCGTCCAGCCGGCTGTTTCTTAACCCGCTCTATGCCGACCCCGCCGCCGCCTTCGGCCAGCATGCCGTCGCGCAGGCCGAAGCGGCGCTGGGCCTGCGCGCGGCCCTGCAGGCGCTCGAAGCGCGCACTGAGATCGACTGGCCCGCACTGGCCCAGGCGCGCAACGCCGTGCTGCAATGGCTGTGGCAGCGCCGCGCCACGCTGCTGCCTGCCCGCGCGGCGCAGGCATTCGCGGCGTTTCGGCGGCACCACGGCGCCTCTCTTGAAGTGCATGCGCGTTTCGAAGCGCTGCAGGCCCATCACCTGGCAGCTGCCGGCAGCCAGGAGCAAGCGGCCGCCGCTTCCGACTGGCGGCGATGGCCCGTGACCCAGCACTCGCCGGAAGCCGCCTCGGTGGCGGCCTTTGCGAGGGCCAATGCCGATGCCGTGAGCTACCACGCCTTCGTGCAGTGGCTGGCGGCGGACGGGCTGGCCGCCGCCCAGCATGCCGCGCGCGGCGCAGGCATGGCAATCGGCCTGATCGCCGACCTCGCGATCGGTACCGACGCGGGTGGCAGCCACGCCTGGGCGCGTCAGGATGAAATCCTGCCCGGCGTCTCCGCCGGAGCCCCGCCCGACCTGTACAACCCGCAGGGCCAGGACTGGGGGATTTCCGTGTTCTCGCCGCGCGCGCTGCGCCGACGGGGCTTTGGCGCCTTCATCGAGATGCTGCGCGCCAACCTCGATCAGGTGGGCGGCCTGCGCATCGACCATGCGCTGGGCCTGGCCCGCATGTGGCTGGTGCCCGATGGCGCACTGCCCGCCGCGGGCGCCTACCTGCGCTTCCCGTTCGACGACCTGCAGCGGCTGATCGCGCTGGAATCCTGGCGGCACCGCGCCGTCATTATCGGCGAGAACCTCGGCACCGCGCCGGCGACCTTCAACGCCAGCCTGGCTGCGCGCGGCATACTCGGCATCGATGTGCTGTGGTTCGAGCGCGAAAGCGCGGCAGCCGATGCCGGGGACTCAGCTGCGCAACCCGCCACGTCCGGCACCCCGCCCGTGCCCGCCTTCCTGCCGCCCGAGCGCTGGCCGCCCGAGGCGGTGGCCACCACGACCACCCATGACTTGCCCACAGTGGCCGGCTGGTGGGCTGGCCGCGACATCTTCTGGCGGGCGCGCCTGGACCAGCTCGGCGCCGAAACCGAGTGCGGCGCACTGGTCGCGCGCGCCGGTGAGCGGGCGGCGCTGTGGCAGGCGCTGAGCGCCGCAGGCCTGGTACGCGGACCGGGACCCGGCCCCGACCGCCCGCCGCTTGAAGCCATCCTGGCCTGGCTCGGCCGGGCCAGCACGCCACTGTGCCTGGTGCCGGTGGAAGACCTACTGGGCGCCGTCGAGCAGCCCAACCTGCCCGGCACGGCGTCGGGCCACCCCAACTGGCAACGCCGGCTGGACGCCGACGTGCGAACGCTGTTTTCCAGCCCGCCAGTGCGCCAGCGCATTGCCGCGCTGCGCAGCGCGGGCACGAGCGGTCGCGGCGCGCCGGCGACGAATTCCCGATAACCCGGAAGAGAGACACTGAATGCTCCAACCTTGCCTGCCACCCCGCGCCACGGCTCGCCTGCAGCTCCACGCCGGCTTCACCTTCGGGCACGCTGCCGCGCAGATCGATTACTACGCGGCACTCGGTGTCAGCCATCTTTACCTCTCGCCGATCTTCAACGCGCGCCCGGGCTCGACCCACGGCTACGACGTCACGGATTTCCGCTCTATCAATCCGGAACTGGGTGGCGAGGGCGGCTTCTACCGTTTTGCTGAACGCGCCCGCGAACGTGGCTTAGGACTGGTGCTGGACATCGTGCCCAACCATATGGCGGCCAGCCCTAATCACAATCCCTGGTGGCGCGATGTGCTGGCGCGCGGGGCGGAAAGCGCGTACGCCCATCACTTCGATATCGACTGGCATTCTTCCGACCCGGACCTGCACGGCCGCGTACTGCTGCCCATCCTGGGCAAGCCCTACTGGGAGGCGCTGTGCGCCGGTGAGTTGACGCTGAGTTTCGATGTGCGGGCGGGCCAGCCGGTCGTGTGCTACGGCGAACACGCGCTGCCGCTGGCGGACGATACCTTCGAACCCGCCGCGGCTGCGAGCCTGCCGGGCGAGTTCGACGGGCGCGACGCGACGGGCCGCGCCCGCCTGCACGCCCTGCTGGAACGGCAGTACTACAGGCTGGCCTGGTGGGCCACGGCAGCCGACGAGCTGAACTGGCGGCGCTTTTTCGAGGTCAGCGAGCTGGTGGGTATGCGGGTGGAACAGGCACCCGTGTTCGAAGCGATTCACGGGCTGGTGTTGCAATTGTTCCGTGAGGGCTGGATCGACGGTGTGCGGGTGGACCACGTGGACGGCCTGGCCGATCCGGCGGCCTACTGCCAGCAGTTGCGCGCCCACCTCGCCGCACTCGCGCCCGACCGGCCGCCGGGACGCGCCATCGCGTCCCCGTGGCTGGTGATCGAGAAGATCCTGGCAGAGCAGGAGACGTTGCACGCGGACTGGCTGGTGGACGGCACCACCGGCTACGACTTCATGAATGAAGTGGCCTGCGTGTTGCACGACGGCACAGGCGCAGCCGCGCTCACCGGGCTTTGGCAGGAGATGAGCGGCGAGACGCGCTGCTTCGAAGAGCAGGTGGAGTCGGCCCGCGGCCATATGCTCGGCCATCACCTAGTCACTGAGTACGAAGGCGCTTGCCGTCGTCTGCATGCCTGCGCGCGCAGCAACCCTGCCACCCGCGACCTGACGCTGGCCAGCCTGCGGCGCGCGCTGGCGGCGCTGCTGGTGCGGCTGCAGGTCTATCGTACCTACTTCAGTGAGCGCGTACGGACCCGCGAGGACAAGGCGGCGCTGCAGCGCGCCGCCGACGCCGCGCGTGCCACGCTGGCTGCCACCGACCTGCCGGCGCTGGCACGCTTGCTGTCATGGCTGGCAGACCCGGCCGGCGACAACACGGCGCTGGGCGAGGCGCGCACGCGCGTGCAGCAGTTGATGCCACCGCTGGCCGCCAAGGCCGCCGAGGACACCGTCTTCTACCGCTACGGCCGCTTGCTTTCGCGCAACGAAGTAGGCAGCAACCCCGCCACCCTGGCCCTGCCGCTCGAGGACTTCCACGCGCGCATGGCACAGCGCGCACTGGCCTGGCCGAATGCCATGCTGGCCACCGCCACCCACGACCACAAGCGCGGCGAGGATGCGCGCATGCGCCTGGCGGTGCTGAGCGAGCTTCCTGAAGAGTGGGCCGAAACCGTCAGTCTGTGGGAGATGCAGTGCCGGCCCTTGCTGGCACGTTTGCCGTGCGGCCCCGACGGCACGGACCGATTGATGCTGTACCAGACGCTGGCCGGCGCCTGGCCAGCCGGGCTGGCGCCGGGCCACGCGGAGGGTGTATCGGCGTTGCTTGCCCGCGTGCAAGCCTGGCAGTTGAAATCGATCCGGGAAGCCAAGCGGCACGGTAGCTGGACCAGTCCCGACATCGCCTATGAGGAAGGCTGCGCAGCCTTTCTCGATGAGCTCGGCGCCGACACGTCCACAGGTGGGGTTCTGGCGCAGCTCGCCCGATTTGCCCGCCGCATCGCCGTGCCAGGCACCATCAACAGCCTGACGCAGACGCTGGTGCAACTGACGGCGCCCGGTGTGCCCGACCGCTACCAGGGTGCCGAGGACTGGGATCTCAGCCTGGTCGATCCCGATAACCGCCGCCCGGTGGATTTCGAGTCGCTGCGCGCCCGGTTGGATGACACATCTGGGTGGCCCGAATGGCTCGCCAACTGGCAGGACGGCCGCCTCAAGCTGCAACTGATCCGCAGCGGACTGGCCGCACGGCGGGCCCATGCCGAATTGTTTGCCGCCGGGGACTATGGCCCCATCGCGCTGGCCGGCCCGCTCTCCGCGCACGCGCTTGCATTCATGCGCCGCCATGGGCAGGCGCAGGCACTGGTGGTCGGCACCAGGCTGGCCGCCCGGCTGGCCGAGAGCGACCGGCCCATGCTCGCGCCAGCGCAATGGCGCGACACCGCTCTGCGAGTCGGACGCGGGGACAACAGCCATTGGGTGGATGTCCTGACCAGCCGCCAGCTGGACGCGCGCGCCGGCTGCCTGGCCTTGGCCGAGGTGCTGGAAATACTGCCAGTGGCCCTATTGTTGCGCACCAGGTGACGCGCATCCAATCTGCGCCAGCGATGTGGTAGCAATTCGGCGATGCTGCTGGCGCGGTGCGTTGGTAGCCGTGTGATCACGTCTTTCAGATAGGCGTACGGATCGTGACCATTGAGTTGCGCTGACCGAATCAAACTCATGATTGCCGCGGCACGCTGTCCCGCACGCAAGGAGCCGGCGAACAGCCAGTTCGCCCTGCCTATCGCCCACGGGCGGATCTGATTCTCGACCCAGTTGTTGTCCACGGGCACGTCCCCGTCCTCAAGATAACGCGTTAGTGCTTCCCAGCGCTTGAGGCTGTAGTCGAGCGCCTTCGCAATCGCGGAGCGTTCCGGAACGAGCTTGCGTTGGCCGGTCATCCACGTGTGCAGCGCCTCGGCCACCGGCTTGGCGCGCAACTGACGAAGCGCGCGTCGTTTGTCGGCCTTCAGATCAACTGCCTCTCGCTCGACGTCGTAAAGCGCGGCGAAGAACTTCAAGGCCTGCTCGGCAATCTGGCTCTTGTTGCTGGCATGCAGGTCGAAGAACTTTCGTCGCGCGTGAGCCGCACATCCGATTTCGATGATGCCTTGCTGGAATCCGGCCTTGTACCCGCCGTAGTCATCGCACACAAGCTTGCCCTGCCAGTCACCCAGGAAGGTGCGGGAATGCTCGCCGGCGCGGCTGTCGGCGAAGTCATAGACTACGGCTCGCACGTCTGCGAATTGCGTTGCGGTATACGCCCACAGGTAGGCACGATGCGTTTTTCCCTTACCGGGACTGAGCATCTGCACCGGCGTCTCATCGGCATGCAGCACGCCCTGTTGCAATATCTCCTGATGCAGCGCGTCGACCAGCGGCTGCAACCGCACTCCGCACACGCCTACCCAGGCTCCAAGTGTCGACCGCGGGATCGCCAGACCGGCGCGCGCAAGGATACGCTCCTGCCGGTACAGTGGTAGGTGGTCTCCGTATTTGGAGACCAGCGTATGGGCCAGCAGTCCGGCAGTAGATCCTATGAAGCATCTAGGCCTCGCCACGCCGAGGCCTAGAATCAGCGTGCCGAGCTTGGCTCATAGGAGACCATCATGCGTACAGATCAGGCATACACGGGTACAGAGGAGCGGGTGTTGGCGGTCTCGCTTGAACTGGCAACCGYGAAGTGGAAGGTCGCGTTACACGACGGGCAGCGCGAGCAACCGGCTATACACACCGTCGCCCAACCGCAGGCGGCAACCCGCTTGCAGGCCGTGCTGGACCTGATCGAATACCAGAAACGCAAGTGGTCGCTGCCGGCAGGCGTGAGGCTCGCCGTGAGCTACGAAGCCGGCCAGGACGCGTTCTGGATCTATCGCGCGCTGCCGGCACGAGTGATCGACTGCTATGTTGTCGATCCGGCCAGCATTCCGGTCGAGCGCCATCAGCGACGGGCCAAGACCGATCGGCTCGATGCGATTAAGCTCGTCATCAACCTACGCGCGTGGCTGCGAGGCGAGCGCGACCGCATGCATGTGGTTCACGTGCCGTCTTCGCAGGACGAGGCGTCACGCCAAATGATGCGCGATCGCGGGGCACTGCAGAAGGAGGTCCTGCAGCATCGCGACCGGATGCGCAAGCTGCTGGCCACGCTCGGTTGCTGGGATGACGTCGACAGCAAGGCCTTCGCCAACCGCCTCGCCCGTGACGAGGTGCTGTGCCACGACGGCGAACCGCTGCCGCCCGAGTTGCGTGAACGGCTGCTGCGCGAGTGCGAACGCTTGGCGCTGGCGGAGAAGCAACTCGCCGTGCTCGAGAAGACGAGACAAGCAATCCTGCCGGCACCCGCGCGCAAGCGGATTGATGCCCTGGCACGCCTAAAGGGGATTGGCGAAGTGGGTGCGTCGCGCCTCGCCCTCGAACTGTTCTGGAGAGAGTTCAGCAACCGATGCCAGGCGGGTGCCTGCGTAGGCCTGGTGCCGCAGCCCTACGATAGCGGCGAGAGCCAGGTAGACCAGGGCATCAGCAAACAGGGCAACCGGCGGGTCCGCGCTCTACTGGTCGAGATGGCATGGTGCTGGCTGCGCTACCAGCCCGACAGCGCGCTGACACAGTGGTTCATCCAGCGCACGCAGGGCACGGGACCGAATCGCCGGGCGCGGCGCATCGCCATCGTCGCGGTCGCCCGACGCCTCGCGATTGCGCTGTGGCGCTATCTGAAGGACGTCGTCATCCCTGAAGGCGCACACCTGAAGTCGGCCTAAGCCCTCAGGCTTAGCAGGAAGGAGGTAAGGTTTAGCCAGACAGTACGTAGCAGACACGGTTTGAAGTGGACATGCCCGTGGCATTCCTGGGTTGCTGATGCAACCGATTCATGTAGATGGGGCATGTTCCCGGCGACGTTTCCGGCGTAACGCGCATGCAGGATGAGGCCGGCCAGGCGCCGGCGGATAGAAGGTGGTCGGACGTCACGTCCGACGCGCGCACAATCGGCTTCAGACTACTGGCTGCACGTAGGTACTGGCGCGTCGTTTGCAATGGAGGTGCTGAATTCGATTGCAGTCAAATACTAACCAGTTTACCAAAGGGCTTGACAAAGTGCTGCTCATAGAAGGAATGCCCTTGTCGATGATGTGCGGCGGCATGGATAACCAACCACTGTCAGATTTAGTCTAGGCTATTACATATTACCTGGCCGCATAACGGTACCCCACCTACGGCCTGCGTCTGCTGTTTGGAAGGCAGTCCTTTCAGCACAATGATGTAACGGCGAACACGCCGTTTTTTCACTCGCC
>NZ_JBFTNE010000089.1:0-39777 GCF_056397325.1 Cupriavidus sp. 05N39 | reverse complement strand
CTGGCCAACTTCTGCCCACACTCGCTCACCGAACTCAAAACGACCGCCCGCAATCGGCTGCGCAGCGCACAACAACGCGCCAACATCATTGCCGCGTGCTGGAAGCAGGCCGAGTTGTGGTGATGTCATCATTTATACAAGGATCAATAACCCCCCGCGCTGCAATCAATCGCAAGGCTTGCCCGACACCCCGCGTTGTCCGCCTGGCTGGCTTGGCTATGGCATCAGGAAGGCCGACCACTGCTGCCACGTCAAGGATGGCGATGCTCCCATACTCATTGCTGTGACCAAGAAAATAGCGTACAGGCTTCTCCGCATCATTGGCATCGCTAACACATACCTCCTCCCACATGCCAGGCAGGGTTGCCGCCAGAACCTCCGCCGTTCCCTCGCCGCCGTCGGCTATCGGCGCCAGCACGACTTCAGCCTCCGGAACGGCCCTCAGAATCCCCGTACGAATCCGTTCGGCTACATCCGAGGCACCCAGGCTACCCTTGAACGAATCGGGGGCAACCAGGACGCGAAATGCTGCCTTGTTCATGCGGGAACTCCCTCACGAGCAGCCGATTCTGGGGAGGCCGTCCCTGCATTAAGCGCCGAATTCTGGGCCATTGCGATGCGGGCGACATGCACCAAGTTTGTCGAACCGTGCTTGCCGAACGGCATGCCCGCAACAATGACTATTTCTTCACCATCAACGGCGAAGCCTTCAGTCAATGCTGCGTTGCTGGCCACAGCAACCATCTCATCGACATCCTTTACGTCAGGTACCACCGAAGCATGGACGCCCCAGGTGAGGCACATCCGACGTGCGACCTCGAGGGACGGTGTTACACCGACAATCGGAGTTTGCGGCCGCACACGGGCAGCTCGCAACGTCGTGGCACCGGAAGATGTGTAGGCAATCGTGGTCTTTGCGCCGACCGTCCGAGTAATGTCACGAAGAGCACCGCATACGGCATCCTGTCGATTGGACAGCGCAGCGACCTGCTGAGCATCAATCAGGTTGCGATAAAGCGGGTCGGCTTCGACCTCTCGGATAATTCGGTCCATCATCTGGACTGCTTCCCGGGGGTACCGACCAGACGCAGACTCTGCCGAGAGCATCACGGCATCCACGCCGTCGTAAATCGCGCTTGCGACATCAGAAGCTTCCGCTCGCGTGGGCACAGGCGCCGAAATCATGGATTCCAGCATCTGCGTCGCGACAATCACGGGGCGCCCCAACTGCCGGCATACTCGTGAGATTCGCTTCTGTACAGCGGGTACACGTTCGGGCGGCAGCTCAACGCCAAGGTCGCCACGAGCTACCATCACTGCGTCGGCATGCAGTGCAATTTTTTCGAGATGCTCGATTGCCGCCGGCTTCTCCAGCTTCGCAACGACTGTTGCCCTGCCCGCGATTCGTTCCTTTGCCGCCGTAACATCCTCCGCAGTCTGCACGAAGCTGAGCGCAACCCAGTCGGCACCGAGTGCCAGTGCAAATTCCACGTCGGCAATATCCTTATCCGTCAAAGCCGGGATGGGGATGACGGCATCGGGGACATTCACACCCTTGCGCGAAGAGAGGACGCCGCCGGTGATGACCGTGGTCACCAATTTCTCCGATTCAACGGTCTCCACGCGGAGCTGCAGCTTTCCGTCGTCAATCAACAGCGTCTTTCCGGGCTCTGCGCAGTCGAACAGCTCCTGGTGAGGCAAACACACGCGCGTGGCATCACCAGGCTCCAGCGAGCGGTCGAGGACAAATTCCGCACCTTCGACCAGGGTGCTTGGTTCGCGCATCATCCCGATTCGCAGCTTGGGCCCCTGCAAGTCGGCCAGTACCGCGATTGGCCGCCCAGTTTCCTTCTCAACCTGACGTACAAAACCGTAGTTCTGCTGATGAGTCTCATGAGACCCATGACTGAAGTTGAATCGAAAGACATCTGCTCCGGCGACGAACAGCGCACGGATAGCCTCGAGGGATGACGTCGCCGGCCCCAGCGTCGCGACAATCTTTGCTTTGCGGTAGCGTCTCATGGGCTTTGCCTCCTGTGGCAGCTTGTGGGTCAAACCACTACGTTGCAAGGGCTTCCCTGAACGAACGCGGCAATATTGTCGAAGAGCTGGTCGGTCAATCCTTGCACCGCCTCGTCGCTGGCCCACGCGACGTGTGGGGTGAGGATAAAGTTGGGCTCGTCCTTCAACTGTTGGAAGGGGTGGTCTTCGCTCGGGGGCTCCTGGGTGGCGACATCGAAACCCGCACCAGCAACCTTCCCGCTCTTCACGGCGTCTACAAGCGCGGACTCGTTCACCAAGCCACCGCGTGCCGTATTGATGAGCAGCGGACGCTTCTCCATCATGTCAAATTCCGCGGCATCGATGAGATTGCGGGTCTGAGGAGTCAGAGGGCAGTGCAAAGTGATGATGTCGCTTCGGCGGAGGACTTCTTCAAACGGTGTGTACAGTGGCCCCATATCACTGCGGCCTTTGTACGTGGAGATAAGCGGTTGCATGCCCAGCGCTCGTGCAAGTGCAGCAACCGATTGTCCGAGAACGCCATCGCCGATGATGCCCAGTACCGAACCATGCAGGTCTTTGATGGGGTAGTCGAAGAAGCAGAAGGTCCCGGCTTCCTGCCAGCGTCCATTCCGCACGGCATCGTGGTACGCCGTCAGGCTGCGACGCAGCAAAAAAATCAGGGCAAATGTGTGTTCCGGCACCGTATTGACGGCATAGTTCCGGATGTTGGAGACGACAATACCTCGCGCCGCGCACGCCTTGAGGTCGACGATATCGGTGCCGGTCGCTGCTACGGCGATGAGCTTGAGCTTGGTCGCCTGCTCCAGTTGCTGACCGCTGAGCTTCACCTTGTTGGTAATCACCACATCAGCGTCAGCGATACGGCCCGCCACATCCTCGTCGGCCGTCTCATTGTGGAGAACAAGCTCGTGAGAAAACGGGAGTGTCTTGAGCGTCGTCTGAGGGGAGATGGTCGAACGGTCCAGGAATACAATCTTCATCGGAATAGTGCCGGGGTACGGTCTGAGGTGGATTTCGCGCGAGCGTGTTGCGACTCGCCAACCTGAATGAACTGCGGGCGGCATCGCCGCCCGGGTCGCTTCATTTACATGATGAGGGGAAGGCCGAGATAGGAGAACCGCGGTTTTGTTGACCTTCCTTTCCCAAATGGAAAGGGTTATGCGGCCATACCTTCCTTAGCTTCGGTGACTTCCGCTCAGTCGACCGTGGCGCCAGATGCATTGACAATCTTGGCCCACTTGTCCATGTCCGTCTTCAGCATCGCGGAGAGTTGCTGCGGTGTGGCCCTCGGCAAGTCGGCGCCCTGAGCCTTCAGCTTTTCCTGGACCGATTTGTCGTCAAGAACCTTGTCCACCGCATTCGTCAACTTTGCAACGACGTCTTTGGGCGTGCCGTGTACCGCATAGAGAGCGACCCAAAGGTCTCCGTTATAGTTCGGGACAGTCTCGGCAATAGCGGGGATATCTGGTGCAGCGCTGGAACGCTTGGCTGAGCTGACGCCAAGAGCCTTCAACTTGCCCGCCTTGATATGGGAGATGACCGAAGGAAGGCTAGCATAGGCTAGCGGAATCTGATTGCCCAACAGGTCATTGAGCGCCGGGCCCACGCCCTTATACGGCACATGCTCGAGGGAAATGCCGGCCATGTTGTTCAGCATTTCGCCCAAGAGATGATTGAGGGAGCCATTGCCGGCGGAGCCGAACCGGTACTCGTTCGGTTTCTTCTTCGCCAACGCGATGAGTTCCTTCATGTTGTTTGCGGGAAACGCCGGGTTGGCCACCAGAACGTTCGGCACGCTGGCCACGAGCGCGACGGGCTCAAAGTCCTTCACTGGGTCGAACGGAATCTTCTTGTACAGCGCAGGGTTGATTGCCTGGGTACTACTGATGGTCAGCAGAACCGTGTAGCCGTCCGGATTGCTCCGGGCAGCGTACTGGCTTCCGATGTTTCCGCCGGCGCCAGGTTTGTTGTCAACGATGAACTGCTGACCTGTGGACTGGGAAAGTGCGGCGCCGATAATTCGGCCGACGATATCGTTCGTACCGCCGGGCGCCTGCGGTACCACAATGGTTACTGGCTTCGAAGGGTAGTTGTCCGTGGCGGCGTTCGCGAGCGATGCGCCGAAGAGAACGCAGGCAAGCGCCATGCGAACCGGTCGATTCATTTTTGTCTCCTGGGGTATTGCCGGCCCTCTAACGTGGCCGGCATTTCAGTAAATGGGCCCCGCCTATGCGATAGCGCGGTCGCGGACTTCTACCACCTTCTTTGCCATCCGGATGTTCGCGTAGTCCACCAGCTTGCCATCGAGCTGAACGGCACCGCGCCCTTCCAGTTCCGCCTCCGCAAGAGCGGCAACAATCCGCTGCGCGGCAACGTACTCCTCCTCCGAGGGGGTGAAAGCGCGATTGGTGAAAGCCAACTGCAAAGGATGGATGACCTGCTTGCCGTCATATCCCATGGCTGCTGCCTTCAACGCACTGGATTCACTAAGCGTTGCGTCGCGGAAGGCACCACAGGGCCCGTCAATGGCTCGCAACCCGAAGGCGCTTGCGGCAACCAGGATGCGCATCATCGGGTAGGCCCACATGTCGAGGGCAGTGTCCGCGTAGCCGGATTCCGCGCGGGAGGTCATCAGGTACTGCGGATGCGACAGACCGATTTCCACCCCTTTGGCCCCAATCGAGGCGCCAAAATCGCCTACCCCGAAATGCAGCGCCTCGAGGCTTCCTCCGGCGGCAGCGATTTGCTCGCAAAACACCAAGCCCTTGGCCGTCTCAATCATCGCCTCAATGGCGACACTCGTACCGTCCACCTGGTGCTGAATGGCGACGACTTCCTGGGCCGACTCCACCTTGGGCAGCAGCACGCCATTCAGCCTAGTTGCGAACCTCACCAGCGTGTCGATTTCATTCCGCTGGCGGGGCCCAGTGCCGTTCACCCGGACTACGACGACCTTGTCGCCCCAATCAAGTTCGTTGATAGCACGTACCGCAGCTCCGAGGGCCGCGGCCTTCATCGTCTCAGGCACGGCGTCTTCCAAGTCCAGAAATACGGCGTCAGCGTCGGAGCGCGCGGCAGACGTCACCAGCTTTTCCTGGTGGGCTGGCACGGCAAGATAAGTTCGTGTAATCCTCATTTGACACTCCCTGCGGCAGACGCCAAAGCCAGAGCCGCCCCATCCAATCCGAGTTCGGCAAGGACCTGGTTTGTGTGCTCGCCGACCGCTGGCACAGCACCGAGGACCGGCTCGATTCCGTCAATGATGAGAGGCGGCTTGAACACCTGAAGCCGTCCAACCGGGCTATCGACAGTTCGGATTCGGTCACGTTCGTGCAATTGCGGATGCTGCAGGAACTCCGCGACATCATTCAGGCGGGCATTCGCAATGGATGCCATCTCGAGCTTCACGGCGACCTCATCGCTCGACCACTTCGCAAACCGTTCCGTAATCACCGCCTCCAACTCGGCATGATTCGCCAGTCGATGCGGGTTCGTACTGAAGCGCGGGTCAACTGCGATAGAAGCGTCCTCCAGCACCCGAGTGCAGAACGCTTGCCATTCACGTTCGTTTTGGATGCCAAAGAACACTGCCTTGCCGTCTCCGGCCTTGAAGGGACCATATGGAGCGATAGTGGCATGCCGCGCACCAGCACGAGTAAGGGGCGTTCCGCTGTCGCGCGTGTAGTAGGCGGGATAGCTCATCCACTCGGTCATGCTGTCGAACAGTGAGACCTCAAACGCCGTACCCTGGCCTGTACGCTCACGACGGTACAGAGCCATCAGGATGCCATTCAGCGCGTACATGCCTGTGGCGATATCAACAATTGACAGACCGCACTTTGCCTGCGCGTCCGGGGTGCCATTGATGGAGAGGAAACCGGTCTCGCACTGAACCAACAGGTCGTACGCCTTCTTCGAGCGGTACGGGCCAGTCGAACCATATCCGGAGATATCACAAGCAATCAGGGACGGATGGCGGGCGACCAGGCTTTTGGCATCCAGGCCGAGTTTCTTGGCAGCCCCGGGGGCGAGGTTCTGCAGGAATACGTCCGCATTCTCAAGAAGCGCATCAAGCGCACGACGACCTTCCTCGGTCTTGAAGTCGAGCGCGACGCTTTCCTTTGTGCGATTCGTCCAGACAAACTGGCTGGACATGCCCTGCATGACCTTGTCATAGCCGCGAGCGAAGTCGCCTACTTCGGGACGCTCGACTTTGATAACACGAGCACCCCAATCCGCCAAGTGACGCGTTGCCATGGGAGCCGCGATTGCCTGCTCGAGCGATACTACTGTGATTCCATCCAACGGAAGAGTCATGGGGCACCAGCCATCTTGTTGCTTGAGTGGCTAGTGTCGAAAAAACTCGGAGAACCGTAAATAATTGGATTTCGATGGCGGCCGTTCCAGATTTTGATGGCTAGCCCGGCGTGGACTTCTCGGCTGACAGATGCTCAACGAATTGCTGCGCCGCTCGCGGAAGTGCTGCGTAATCGCGATAACCGATTCTCATTTCCAGCCCGGCCCAGTCATCCAGCAGGGGAACTATACAAAGCTCGCCCCTATTGTGCTTTGCAGCAACCGTGACGTCGGTCATGATGCCGATGCCGACCCCCGCCGACACCATGGTTCTCATGGCGTCAAAGCTTGTCACTTGGAGTCGAGTTCGAATTGTTCGCTGGAGTGCTTCAGCCGCCTGAAGGGATAGTCTGTGAATCATGCTGCCCTCATGGAAGGCAACATGAGCGAAGTCCAGGGTCTCCGCGAACTGCACGCTTGGCTTGTCGGCAAGGGCATGCCCCTTCGGAACGACAGCCACAAGGCGAGCCGAGCGATACGCTGCTGTCTCGAGTCCGGCATGAGGTGTCTCAGCCCAGAAGAGGCCGACATCGGCCAAGCCGTCCTTCAGCGACCGCACGATGTACGGACTGCTCCACTCCTCCAGACGTACCTCAACCTGGGGATAGCGATTGAGGAAAGCGGGAAGGTCCTGGTCCAAGAAGCCGACTATCGACGTACTATTCGCGTAAACCCGAACATCCCCTTTCGTACCCTCGCTGTATTGGCTCATGTCGGCACGCAGGCGCTGAAGCAAGTCGACGATGCCCTTCGCATACTCGACGAGCTCAAGGCCTGCCGCTGTCGGGCGAACGCCGCCGCTGTGCCGGTCGAGGAGCCGCGCTGACAGCGCGTCTTCGAGGTCGCTAATCCGCTTGCTGACAGCCGAAGCGGCCATGAAATGCCGCTCTGCGGCGCGCGCCAGACTTTGCTCCTCAACAACCGTGAGAAAGATGGTCAGGGTGATGGGGTCTATCCGCACAGTCTTGTAGCCAATGGGGAGATACGAATCGATAGAAGCAAGCATAACCGAATCGGAAACCTAGCCCGACCAACCTTACTGAAGAGCGAAGTCTTGTTCCGATTGACGCGGCATGCTGCACGCGTGTGCAGCCACCCCTCTTCTTTCTTGGGGGTAATGTCGTCGTAGGATGGTGAAAGGAAAGGCGTGTGGCGAAAATTGACCGTTCGTCAACACGCCTTTCCGAAAAAGAAATCCGGACGCGTAGAGTCCTGTCTCCGCCGTCCGCGCTGGTCTAGTGCTGGCGCACTCCAGTCTGCAAAAAAGTTTCTTTGAACCCGACGCAGGCTATCAGGTGACTATTGACCTCGGCCGCTAGCGTAATAGTCGCGCACAAGGTCCAACCTCCCACTCTTGAATCCGCTTTCGGCATGTACCGAGTCCGCGAAGTCCAAATACGCCTCATGTGGGAGCTTAAAGGGTGGCCATGCCACGTGCTCGGGACTTCCGGGTACCCCGGTCTTTGCAAAGCTCACCCATGCATCCGCCATTGCAACTGCGACCTTCGAGTCGGTGTTGGTGAATGGAGGCTTCTTTCCGCGATGCGACGCGGAGAGATTGTCGAAAGCGTACTGAAGCTCATCACCATGCACCGGCGCTGCCTTGCTGTCGTTCCTGTGCCGTGAGAACAAGTATCGGTAAGCGGGAAGTCCTGCTTTCGCATACGCGCGAAGGAGTTCGCGCGTGCCGAAGTTGAACTGCGTATCGCTGTACATATCGGCGGTGGCTTTGTAAATTTGACCTTCAGACTCCACGCCATACTCAGCCCTGGCTCGCGACTCAAATCCACGGAAATTCTGGTCCAAAAACGAAAAGTAGCGTTCGACGGTCGGCTGCAAGAAGCTCTTCGCTGCTTTGCCGCCCTCGTCCGCGTTACTACCAACCAAAATCGGGATGTTGGGCAACGCTCCAGAGCCGATTGCCTGATAGTCAGGCCGGGCAACGATATCCCCGTCCTGTACGAGGCTAATCATCGCAGGCGCTGTCATCCTGCCATCGGACTTCGGCCCCTTCTTCTGCAGCTCGACTAGGTCTTTGCCAGAGAGTTTGCGCAGCGATTTGAGGTCACCATATCTCGCACCGAATTCCTGTGCCTCTGCCTGCGTAGCCTGCGGCCGCATCACGCCAACGCTTTGCATGATGGCCTGCTGGAAGAGTCCTTTCGACTTCGGGGACAGCAGCAGTGTGCTGATGGAATGTGCACCAGCAGATTGACCAAAGACGGTCACCTTCGCCGGGTCCCCTCCAAACGCTGCAATGTTTCGCTGGACCCAACGAAGCGCAGCCATTTGGTCCATCAGACCGTAGTTTCCGGAAGTGTGCGTCGGCGACTCTGCGGCAAGGCCAGGATGCGCCAGGAATCCCAACAAGCCAAGACGGTAGTTGATGGTGACAACCACGACACCCCTACGGGCAAGTGCTTCGCCATCGTAGGTCGGATGCGAACCCGAGCCGTATCGAAAGCCACCACCATGAATCCAGACCATGACAGGGAGCTTATCACTAGCAACCTTTGCCGGAGTCCATATATTCAGACGGAGGCAATCCTCACTCATTCCATTGCCACGCAGTTCGGGATACTCCGCAGGCTGCGGGCAATCGGGACCGAAACGACTTCCATCCAACACCCCCTCCCACGGTTGGGCTGGTTGAGGGGGTTGCCACCGCAATTTACCTTCCGGCGCCGCCGCATATGGAATGCCGCGATAGTTCTTCACGCCTTCTCCGATGCCGGAGACCGCTCCTGCCTCGGTCTTCACGACCTCAGCCGCTGATGCCGCCGAAGTGAAGACTGCGAGTGCTCCCGCTGCCGCTGCTACCAGGTGCGCCGCCTTCATTGCTGCCTCCTCAGAATTTTTCTTATTCAGCCGTGATGTTTCCGTCCTTGATTACCTTCGCCCAGGTAGCGAGTTCCTGAGACACAAACTTGTCGAGCGTAGGAGGGTCCATGTAGGCAGCGAACCCACCCTGCTCTTCAATCTTCCGCCGATAGTCCGGGCTGTCGACAATCTTCTTAATCGACGCGGACAGCCTGTTCACGATGTCGGGCGGCGTTCCCGTCGGGGCAAAGACGGCAAACCAGGATTCGACTTGGTAGCTTGGCAATCCCGCTTCGGCAGAAGTCGGAACGTCTGGCATCGACGGATGGCGCTTCGGTCCGGTGTAGGCCAGAGCCTTGATTTTTCCTGCTTTCACCTGGCCAATCACCGACGGAGGTGTCGTCACGAAAATATCGACCTGGCCGCCAATGAGGTCGCTAACAACGGGACCTGCACCCTTATAGGGAACGTGCGTGACCGGCACTTGCGCTTGCTTGCCGAACACGACGCCGGCGATGTGCTGGATAGAACCGTTGCCCGACGATGCGTAGAACAGGCCTCGATTGTCTTTTTTGCCGAACGCAATCAGGTCCTTGAGGTTCTGAGCCGGAATCTTCCCGCTTACCGCTACCACATGGGGGGCGCGCATCACGAGCGCCACGGATACGAAATCTTTAGGCTTCCAGCGTGCCTGGGGAAATAGCGCCGGGTTTCCGACGTGATATCCCGAGTACTGCATGAGGAGCGTATAGCCATCCGGCTTGGCTCGAGCTACCGCTTCCGTGCCGATGTTGCCGCTTGCACCGGGACGGTTCTCGATGACGATGGGTTGTCCCAAATCCTTGGCAAGCTGCTCGCCAATAAGTCGCGCAACGATGTCTGTTGACCCGGCGGGCGCGCTCGGGACAATCATCGTGATGGGCTTGCTCGGATAGGCGTCGGCGGCGAATGCCGGCAATACCGTGGTGAGCAAGAGCGCCGTCACGGAGGCTTTCACGCTCCAGTTCATCTTCTGTCTCCCTTTTGGTTATTGCCGGGACGGGGGTGCCGTCCCGGTTCTTTTGTTGGTTTCCTTTACTTCTGGAACAGTGCTTCCATTTCCTTGCGGACGCGGTAGGCCGGCTGCTCAGCGTCGATGACTACGTCTTCCCACGTCAGGGACTGGTCTTTCTTGACGTCGCGACGCAGCTTCATGTGATGGGCCAGGCCAAGCGGCAGGCTGCCAAGGCGCAGCGACTCCTGAGCAGGGAACAACTTGCCGAACACCGTGTAGCCGCCCTCGCCGTCCAGCATCTCACCAGCCTTCAGGTCGCGCTTCGCAGTGGCAACCACGTCCGCATTGAAATGCTGGCCAACGCCGGTCGGCTCGCGACGCAGCCCGACGCTCGCCACGGAGATGCCAAGCTCCAGGCCGATGAGGTGCCATTTCTTGTACTGCACCATGCAGCGGCCATCGGGGTCGGTGAAGACCTGGTATTCCTTGAAACAGCGCTGGATGTAGTCCGTCGGTGCTTCGACGCAGACCCACACACCCTTGCGGATGTCATAGCCGACAGAGCTTCCGTCGGGATTCAGCGACGACACCACGTCCACCACGCCCTTGGCCGACAGCACGCCACCATCGGACTTGAGGCGCATGACGGTCGGAATCTTTTCGACAGACGCTGGTGCGAAGGTGATACCTTCGGCTTGCACCTGGAGGCCAGTGGCATTCGCGATGGCGGTGCTTTCGATGGCCGGCTTGGAGCCGTCAAGGAAGGCATTAAACATCTTCGGGTTCATCCCGCCGATTCGCGCCTGTTCGGCCGTCACGCCCCAGTGGTCCCAGACCGTATCAGGTGTGGATTCTCGGAACTGCGGCAGCCACTTGTGACCGCGACCAGCCGCGATGATGGGGAAGCCACAGGTACGCGCCCAGTCGACCAGTTCGCAAGCCAAGCCCGGCTGGTCGCCGTAGGCCAGTGAATACACCACGCCTGCCTCGCGGGCACGATGCGCGAGCAGCGGGCCGCAGAACGCATCGGCTTCGACCGTTACATTGATGACATGCTTGCCATGCTTGAAGGCCGCCAGACAGTGGTCGACAGCGGCAATCGGGTTGCCCGTGCATTCGATAATGATGTCAACGCCGGGATGTGCCACAAGCGCTTCCCAGTTATCGCCGACGTGCGTCGTGYCCTTGCTAACGGCGTCGTCGAGCGAGGCTGCGGTTGCGCGGCCGGATTCCCAACCCACACGTTCAAGGCTGGCATGCGCGTTTGCCGGATTTAGGTCAGCAATACCAACCATGTGAACGCCCGGCGTGCGGGGCACTTGCGCCAGGTACATCGAGCCGAATTTCCCTGCGCCAATGAGGCCAACGCGCACGGGTTTTCCCTGCTCGGCGCGAGCGAGCAACTGAGGATAAAAGTTCATGGTCAATCAAGTAAGGAGGTAACGAACGGTGTCAGCTGCGAGGCTGGGCGAGGAAGTCGAGGTCGCAGCCTTCAGGGGCTTGCGTCACTGTGCGCTGATAGAGTTCCTGATAGCCACCGCGCTTCTGGGGCAGCGGCTTGCGCTCCGTAAGACGGCGTTCGATTTCCTCAGGCTCGACCAGCAAATCGATGGTCTTCTGCGACACCGAGAGGCGAATCCGGTCGCCGTTACGCACTGCTTCCAGCGGTCCGCCCGCAGCGGCTTCTGGAGAGACGTGCAGCACGATGGTGCCGTAGGCAGTGCCGCTCATGCGAGCGTCCGAAATACGCACCATGTCCTTCACACCGGCCTTTGCAAGCTTCGAAGGAATAGGCAGATATCCAGCCTCAGGCATGCCAGCAGCTAGAGGGCCGGCGTTCTTCAGCACCAGAATGTCGTCCGAATTGACGTCCAGGTCTGGCGAATCGACACGGTTGGCCAGGTCTTCCAGGCTTTCGAAGACCACCGCGCGGCCTTCGGTCTCGAACAGCGAAGGCGTGGCGGCAGCGCGTTTGAAGATGGCACCGTCCGGTGCCAGGCTGCCGTGCAGGGCAATCAGTCCACCAACTTCGCTAACCGGCTTGTCGAACGCACGGATGACTTTGCGGTCCACCCAGCCAGCCGGTTCGTCCAGACGCTCGCGCAGCGTCCGGCCATCAATGGTCAGGCAGTCCAGGTTCAGTAACGGGCGCAGCTCGCGCAGCACCGCACCCATACCGCCTGCGGCATGAAAGTCCTCCATGTAGCCCTCTCCCACCGGCTTGAGGTCGACCAGCACCGGCGTCTCGTCCGAAATCTCGTTCAGCCGCTGCGGGCTAATGCGGATGCCGAGGCGGCCGGCAACGGCCGTGAGGTGGATGATGGCGTTGGTGGAGCCGCCCAGCGCCATCAGGACGCGGAAGGCGTTCTCGACCGACTGCTCGGTCATGATTTGCGAAGGCAGGATTGGCGAACGCGCCAGTCGCACTGCAGCCCTTCCGCTCTCTTCAGCGGCGACCAAACGTTGCGAGTCAACTGCAGGAATCGCCGCGGTACCTGGCAGCGACATGCCGAGTGCTTCCGCAATGCACGCCATCGTACTGGCGGTACCCATGACGGCACAGGTTCCGGCTGTGGTGGCCAGACGCGTTTCGACCATCTGGATTTCTTGCTGGTCAATCTCTCCGGCGCGGAACTTGCCCCAGAATCGACGGCAATCCGTGCATGCGCCCAGCCGCTCACCCTTGTGGCGACCCGTGGACATCGGGCCAGTCACCAGTTGAATGGCCGGGCGATTGGCAGAAGCGGCGCCCATCARCTGAGCCGGGACAGTCTTGTCGCAGCCGCCAATCAGCACGACGGCGTCCATCGGCTGGGCCCGCACCATTTCCTCGACGTCCATCGACATCAGATTGCGGTACACCATGCTGGTCGGGTTAAGGAACACCTCACCCAGCGACACCGTGGGGAACATGCGCGGCAAGCCGCCTGCAGCCAACACCCCGCGCGATACCGCTTCCACGAGTTGCGGCATGTAGCGGTGACAGTTGTTGAAATCACTCGGCGATGCCGCGATACCGATAACCGGCTTCGACAGCAGTTCCCCCGAGATGCCCATCGAATGCGCCATCGAGCGGCGCAGATAACGCGCGAAATCCCGGTCGCCGTAGTTTGTCAGGCCATTGTCAAGGCCAAGCGGTTCAGCCATTTTCTTTCTCCGTCTGGGGTGCTGCGGCGCTGAACTGCACGGCAAGCATGTCTTCAAAGAAGCGCGTCATCGCGCCCTTGTCGCTGGTGCCGTGGCCGGCCAACAGACTCATCTGATAGGTAGCGGTGGCTGCAGCGAGCACCGGCATGGGGATGCAGTGGCGCGCGCCAAGCTCGGCGGCACTAACCAGGTCCTTGTAAGCCGCCTTGAGCGGATAGCCGTCACTGAAGTGGCGTGCGAGGATGCGCGGCAGGAAGAACTCCGACGCGTAGCTGCGCCCCGTGCCGCTGTTGATGACCGACGCAATCTTTTCCGGGTCAAGTCCCATGCGTCGCGCCATGGGAAGAATCTCTGCAAGAGCTGCGCAGTTGATGTCGAAAAGCAGCTGATTCACGAGCTTCGTCAGCTGTCCGCTGCCGGCGTCACCCATATAGAGGATGTTGTTGCCCATCCGTTCGAACCATGGCCTCACTGTTTCGAACGTCTCTTCGGCGCCTCCGCACATGACAGTCAGCGTGCCGGCTTCCGCGCGCGATTGCATACCCGACACCGGCGCATCCAGGAAGGCGATTCCGGCAGCCGAAAGACGAGTATGGATGTCCATCGTGGCACCGTGCTCCATGGTGCTGGTATCGACGACGATAGAACCGGGGCGCAGCAGTGATGCCAGGCCGCCGTCGCCGAACAGCACGTCGAGTACTGCTGCAGTGCCCGGCAAACTCAGGAACACAATCCTGGCGTCGGCCAGGCCGGCCAAGGTGTCGGCCGTCGTAGCGCCTGCTGCCTGCAGTTCGGGATATGGGTCCTGTACTTTTGACGTGACACGCAGGTCCGTATCGGCGTGAATCAAGTTCAGCGCCATCGGCTTGCCCATCTGGCCAAGACCCACGAAGCCAATGATGGTGCGGCCGGATTTTTCCTGGGTCATGCGTCGGCCCTCTCGGAGATTTCAATCAGGTTCAGGTCGGGGTCGCGCAGGTAAATCGAACGCAGGCGGTAGTTCGCGCCGGTACGGGCGACCGGCCCTTCGATAATGCGGGCGCCCCGCGCATTCAGTTTCGCGATGACGTCATCCAGTGGAATCGACGCAATGAAGCACAAGTCCAGCGCGCCAGGGACCGGCAGGTGGGCCTTCGGTTCGAACTCCCTGCCCTTCTCATGGAGATTGATTTTCTGCTCGCCGAACTTGAATGCCTTTCGGCCTTCGCCAAATGTCTCAAGCGTCATCCCGAGGAGCCCGACGTAAAAGTCGACGCAGGCCTCCTCGTTGCTGGTGGTCAGGACAAGATGGTCCAAGTGATGAATCACAGATTGTCTCCTTCTTGCATTTTTGCGAATGACCTGACTGTATGCGGGCTGAAAGTGCGGGAGGAATTCCTAATTTCGCATGCGTCCTTCGCATTTTGCGAAGACATGGGTCGCAGTGACCTGCTAAGATTTGTCCATGTCACAAGACCTCATCAACCCCGCTCGTGTGGATTTCGTCACATTGCGTCTGTTTTGCGCGGTAGCGCAGACAGGCAGCATTACGAAGGGGGCGGAGCGATGCAATCTAGCGCTGTCGGCCGCAAGCCGGCGCATCTCGGACTTTGAAGCGGCCTCGAAGGCAATACTGTTGGAGAGGACAGTTCACGGGACTCGGCTGACTCCTGCTGGACACGTGGCGCTGCAACACGCGATGCGACTGTTCCAGGGGTTCGAGCTCTTCAGCAATGAGCTGAGCGAATACTCGAACGGCTCACGCGGCCATGTTAGGCTTTGGGCGAAC
This sequence comes from Cupriavidus sp. 05N39, assembly GCF_056397325.1. NCBI lineage: Bacteria > Pseudomonadati > Pseudomonadota > Betaproteobacteria > Burkholderiales > Burkholderiaceae > Cupriavidus > Cupriavidus sp. 05N39. Next base: position 24,667 of record NZ_JBFTNE010000089.1, on the reverse strand, counting down.
ATGTCCGCCCTGGTCGAGTTTCTTCCCTCTGCTCTGGAGCGCTTCCTGCACCTTTACCCTGACACACGAGTGGAGGTCGAGGAGCAGCTTAGTGGCGACATCGTGCGCGCGTTGGTGGAAGGGATGGCCGACGTGGGGATATTTGTCGAAGGTGCGCCGACCCACGGGCTAAACGTACTCCCCTATCGGACTGACCGATTGGTTGTCCTTTGCTCCAAGACCCATCCCCTAGGCAAAGTGGACGAAATCGACTTTCGAAGCTGTCTTTCTTATGACTTCGTGGGTCTGAATCGCGGAAGCTCACTGCTCAACACCATCTCGACCGCGGCGCATGACATCGGCTTCCCTTTGCGGCTGCGCGTTCAAGTTCGAAGCTTTGACGCCATGTCCGAAATGATAGCTTCGAATCTGGGGATTGGCGTACTCCCCCTCGGAGCATGCTTTCGAAAGCTCGAACCCCTGGGCTTGAAAGCTATACGGCTCGTGGACAGCTGGGCAGAGCGAAGGCTGCTCATTGCCACGAGCGCCTCCCGCGCTTTGTCAGGCTCAGCTGCACTTCTCGTCGAGCATCTAAGTAAGACGACCGATTGAACTGCTAACGGTCGGTAAAGCCACTCTGCTTCACGACGGCCGCTCAACACCAGCGCGCCGCTGCGTGCTTGACCCATTGCGTCATCCCGCCACCTCCGGCTGGCGCGAATTAACAAATGACTGAATTCCGTATGTCTCGCCGGCAGTTTATCGCGCTGCCGGTGGCCGCCGAACGCCTGGCTCTGCCTTCGATTCCCGTATTCGTGCAGAGTGATGAGCGCCAAGTTTCCCATCACCTTCGGCCACGAGCCAAGCTACATGTTGGTGACAGACTTGCGCATTGACGACCATATAGCGCGAGCCCCTAACCAGATTGAGCTGATGGCCTCAAGTTACTGCGAGAGGTTCCCGCTCGGGAGGCGAACTGAATCACCTCCCTTTCTTCAACGCTAAATTAGTACAGGCCGTGAGGCTCAAGCACCTTGCGAAGCCACTCCTGCTCCCTCACACCGCTTGCGATTTCTGCCATGATTTTCTGCTCGTTCTTCGCGGTTAGGGTGACTGCATCCAGCAAAGCGCCTGCCTGAGACACAGGGAATGTGACTACGCCATCCTCATCTCCAACAACGACGTCACCTGGAGAGACAATCTGGCCCCCAATCGACACCGGCGCGTTCATGGAACCCGGCCCCATCTTGTAGGGTCCTCGATGGCTGACGCCCCTCGCGTAACACGGGAAATCTGCCTCATAGAACGCAGCCGTGTCGCGGATGGCTCCATCCAGAACAAAGCCGGCGCAACCCCGTTCCGCCGCGTATTGCATGATGAGCTCGCCCACGAGCGCGTTCGTACAGTCGCCGCCGCCATCGACGACCAAAACGTGGCCGGGTTGCAACTCCATCAACGCCTTGTAAATCAACAGATTGTCACCCGGTYGAGCCTTGACCGTGATGGCCGTACCGACAAGCTTGCGGCTGCGGTTGTATCGCTTCAGCCCTGTTACGCCGGACAACCGCTGCAGGTTGTCGCTGATGTGCGGAGTGACCACGTTTCGGAAAGCCTCGATAACTTCGGCAGGCGCGAGGTCTGGAACGGGATTAATTACTAGGTTGGATGTTGCCACAGGCATCTCCTGGAAAGGTCGCGGTGATATGCGAACTCTCCGGCAACGCCTCACTTCTGTAAATTCCAAATACCGGATGGATTTGATACGCCAAACCTATGGTTAATCTAGTTGGCCCTATCCCGCCTGGCGTGGCTGAAGTGACTTCGACGAGGCCACTTTTCCACTCGAAAGGATGTCGATGGCGGCTTCAACTGCAGGGCTCTGCCTGCTCTTCGACCAGGCCATCGCGGTGGTGACGACATTGACGGCCTCCTTTAACGGACGAACAACCACGCTCTCGGGTGCGGCCTTCTTCATAGACGATGGCACGAGCGCAATACCTTGCCCACAGCCAACAAACGCCACCTGAGTAGCAACAGTTCGTACTTCGTGGAGTATCCGGGGCGAAAAGCCGGCAGCGCGGCAAGTTGCGATGATACTGTCGAAGTACGTCGGACTGACCGCGCGAGAAAAGATGACGAATGGCTCCTCAGCGAGGCTAGCGAGACGAACCCTGGGCATGTCCGCGAGCCTGTGGGTCTTCGGTAGAGCAACGGCTAGCCGGTCTTGTTTCAGTGGAATGGCGCCAATTGTTGCCCCCATGTCGCCTTCGAGTCGCGCGAAGGCCAAGTCGATGTCGCCCCTCTCCAACGCAGGTACCGCGTCGACGCTGTCAATCTCCCTAACCGAGACGGTCAACTGAGGAAATCTCTTCCCCAATTCATCAATCAAGCCGGGCAACGTATCGACCAGCGCCGACGAGATTGCGCCAATCGTTAGCACACCCGTGCTGCCGGTAATTGCCTCCTGCACTGCGAGTTCGAGTCGGTTCAGCTGCTCCACGAACTTGCGAACTGCCGGGAGAATTGCCACCCCAACTGGAGTCAGAGTCGCGCCCTTCCTGCCGCGCTCGAAGAGCTTCACTTTAAGCGCCTGTTCCAACACCTGAATCTGCTCCGTCAGCGGCGGCTGGGACATTCCAAGCCGCTTCGCGGCACGCCCGAAATTCCCTTCTTCAGCCACCGCGAGGAACAGATAGAGATGCCGAACAAGCCTGAAGTTAATCATGACGATTGATAGGTTTGGCGTATCGAAAGGTTACTGGATTCGGAATTTACATTTGTAACTCTAGCGCCGACAGTATGAACATGGCAACCCCACACACTCTCTCATCATGAGTACTCCTTCACTGCTGGACCGCCTGGCATCGCTCGACACCAATACGGTTTCGGATGCCCTCGACTTCCTCAATCTCCCCGGTGCGACCTTTGGCATTCGCCCGCTTTGGGACTGCCCCAAGATTGTGGGTCGCGCGAGCACGATACAACTTGGCCCCAAAACTGATGCCAAACCTACCGTGCATCTCATCACGCCGGTAGTCGCCCAGATTCAGACTGATGACCGCATTCTGGTAATCGCCGGCGGCATCGATGGCATCTCTTGCTGGGGTGACATCCTGGCCAACGCGGCGGCARCGAAGAAGGTGCGGGGCTCCGTCATTGACGGTGTTAGTCGCGACATTGAAGGTAGCGAATCCATCGGATACCCCGTATTCGGCCGCGGCGTCACGATGATTAGCGCGCGCAACCGCGTGGTGCAGGTCGACTCCGGCAAGCCCGTCAAGTTCGCGGGTGTGGTGGTCAGCGAGGACGACTATGTCATCGCGGACCGTTGCGGCACCGTCTTCGTCCCCGCGAGCCGAATCGAAGAAGTGCTCGACTTGGGCGAGCGCATTGCGCGTCGTCAGGACGGCATGGTGCAGGCCGTGCGTTCTGGACGCTCTGTCGAGGAAGTCATGCACGACAAGGAATTCGAAGCCATCAACAGCAAGGAAGCAAAATGACTGACAAGGAACTGGTAGCCCTTTTCGAGGGCCTCGACACCCCTGGCGTATCTGACGCGATGGACCGCCTCGGACTTCCCGGTCAATGCCTGGATATTTCCCCTCTGGACAACTACCGCAAGCCTGTGGTCGGCCCCGCCTTCACTGTCAAGTACGTGTCGGCTAGCACGCCTCCAGGTACTGTCGGTGACTTCATCGACGACGTGCAACCCGGCGACATCGTCGTCATCGACAACGACGGCCGCACCGATTGCACGGTGTGGGGCGACATCATGACGCAGTACGCAGGCGCCCGCGGCATCGCCGGAACCGTGATTGACGGCGTTTGCCGCGACGTGACCAAGGCGCTCGGCGACGGCTATCCGCTCTTTACGCGTGGTCGATTCATGCGTACCGGCAAGGACCGCGTGCAGGTTGAATCCGTGAACACGCCCGTGTCTGTGGGAACCGCCCGCGTTTGTGCTCGCGACATCGTCGTGGCAGACGCCAATGGCGTTGTCGTTATCCCGCGTGAGCGTGCAAAGGAAGTCGCTGAACTTGCACGCAAGATTGAGGTCGTCGAATCGCAGATTCGCGAGCACATTGCCAACGGCAAGACGCTGGGTGAAGCCCGTGAAGCTCTTGGCTACCACACCTTGCAGAGGAAGGCGTGATGGGAGCCGAGCAACAGCGCTTAAACGTGAATCTTGCCAACGCCCAGCCGTCGGCCACATACCGCATGATGGACCGCGTCGCCGCCAAGCGTGCGGCCGGTGCGAAAATCATCTCCCTGAGTGCCGGAGAGCCCGATTTCGACACGCCGGGTCACATTTGTGAGGCGGCTATCGGCGCCATTCGTAGCGGCTATACTCGCTACACTCAGGTCGCCGGACTGCGCGCCTTGCGGGAAGCAATCGCCGAGAAGTTCAATCGCGAGAACGGACTCGATGTCAGTTGGCAAGACACCATCGTCTGTTCGGGCGGCAAGCAGGTCATCTACAACGCCCTCGCCGCCACGTTGAACACCGGTGACGAGGTCATCGTTCCCGCTCCGTACTGGGTGAGCTATCCCGAGATGGTTCAGCTGTGTGGAGCCACTCCGGTGGTGGTACAGTGCGGTGCCGACGTGGGCTTCAAACTGACGCCTGACGCGTTGACCAAGGCTATCACGCCTCAGACGCGCTGGCTGATTCTCAACTCCCCGTCGAATCCGACCGGCGCCGTCTACTCGCAAGCAGAACTGGCCGGGCTGGCAGAAGTGCTGCTGGCTCATCCCCACGTACTGGTGCTGTCTGACGACATCTACGAGCACCTGACCTTCGACGGTGAAAAGTTCCATACGATAGCCCAAGTGGAGCCGCGCCTCCAAGACCGGACGCTGACGATGAATGGCGTATCCAAGGCGTATGCCATGACGGGCTGGCGCATCGGCTTCGGTACCGGGCCGGCATGGTTGCTCGAGGCGATGGAGAAGCTGCAAGGCCAGCAAACCTCTGGTGCGTCCTCAATCTCGCAGCACGCTGCGCTCGCCGCTTTGCAAGGCCCTCAGGATTTCATCTGCGACTCGAAGGCCGTATTTCAGGCGCGGCGAGACATGATGGTGGACCTGCTGAACAATACGCCGGGACTGAGCTGTGCTGTACCGGGCGGTGCGTTCTACGCGTTTGCATCTTGCGAAGGTCTGCTAGGCAAAACCACGCCCGCCGACACGCTGCTCCGCACGGACGAGGATGTTGCCCTCGCCCTGCTTGAAGAAGCCAATGTCGCCGTGGTGCACGGGTCGGCCTTCGGGCTCGGCCCATACATCCGCATCGCATACGCGCTGGACAACGATTCGCTGCGTAAGGCCTGCGAAGCCATTCATCGGTTCTGCCTGTCTCTTAAGTGAGATTGGAAGTAGGGTCAGCAACATCGCTGCCCCTACGTCGCGACACGACAATACAATCGTGCCGGCCGAACGGTCGCACCGATTGGAGGAGACCGTTATGCTGCAATTCTCAAACATCGCAAAACTTCTGGTCGCGGCCCTTTCCGTGTGCGCCACTGTCTCAGCAGCACACGCTGAAGACCGCTGGCCCAGCAAGCCCATTTCTCTCATCGTTCCCTATGCCCCCGGTGGCACCTCGGATGTGCTCGCGCGCATCCTTGCCGCAAAGCTTCACGACAAGCTCGGCCAAACCTTTGTCGTTGAGAACAAGCCCGGAGCGGGTGGCAACATCGGCACGAACCTGGTTGCCAAGGCGAAGCCGGACGGGTATACGTTCCTGGTCGGCTCCAGCGGTCCGATTGTTATCGCTGGCGCCCTGTATCCCAAGCTGCCCTATAGGCCTGAGACGGACTTCACTCCTGTCTCTCCGCTGGCCAAGGMCAGCTTTGTTGTCGCGGTGAACGCCAAGTCCGGCCTTAACTCGATTCAGGACATCATCAGCAAGGGCAAGACCGGCCAGCTTTCGTACGGTTCTGCTGGCTCCGGTTCGCCGCAGCACATTATTGGTGAGATGTTCAACGTGGAAGCCAAGACTAGGTTGCAGCACATCCCCTACAAGGGTTCCGGTCCCCTGCTGAACGACCTGGTGGGAGGGCAAGTTGCACTGGCCTTCGAGAACCCACTTCCCATCATGCCTCAGGTGAAGGCAGGCAATATCAAGGTACTCGCCATTACCAGCGCCGAGCGCTCCCCCTTGTTCCCGGATATCCCCACACTCGCAGAGTCAGGTGTTAAGGGCTTTGATGCTCAGCCTTGGTACGGAATGCTTGCCCCAGCCGGCCTACCCAGCGATATCACAGAGAAGATGAACAATGCAGTCCAATCGGTCCTGGCATCTCCCGGGGTCGTGGCACAGCTGAAAGGCCAAGGTGCGGAGCCCTTGACGATGAAACCCACCCAGTTCCGTACTTTGATTGGCTCAGATATTCGAAGGTGGTCAGAGGCTGTAAAGCTGTCTGGGGCAACGGTCGACTGAACCTTCTGAGAATCAAGACAACAACATCCAATGATGACAATGAACAGAGACACTCGAAAAGAAACTGTATCGCTTGAGGTCGAGGGCGTGGCGCTTAAGGTCGCTGCCATTAGTCGTCAGGGCGAGCTTGTACCTATCGTGTTCTTGCACGGGTTCGGCTCGACGAAAGAGGACTACGCCGACATCGCCGTCAACCGAGCACTCGCTGGCCGTCCGTTCCTGGCCTACGACGCTCCGGGTTGTGGAGAGACTTCCTGCGGCGACCTTCGGAAGGTCTCTGTCCCCTTCCTGGTCGAGACGGCCAAAGCAATGGTTGCTCATGCGGGCATCGACCGCTTTCATTTGGTCGGGCATTCCATGGGTGGACTCACGGCGTTGATGCTCGCGAATGAGTTGCGGGACCGAGTATTGAGCTTCGTTGACATTGAGGGCAACGTCGCACCGGAAGACTGCTTCCTGAGCAGGCAGATTATGGACTTCCCCACCGAAGACCCTCAAGCGTTCTTCAACGACTTCATCGACCGAAACTGGCACTCCTCTCAGTACTCTTCACCGCTTTACGCCGCAAGCCTCCGTCACAAGGTCCGCGCGCAGGCGGTGTCCGGCATCTTCACGTCGATGGTGCACCTGTCGGACCACGGCGACCTCATGGGCAAGTTCTTGTCGTTACCTTTCCCGAGGATGTTCATGTACGGTGAACAGAATAGTTATCTGACGTACTTGCCGCTTTTGGCCAAGTCCGGCGTCGAACTCGCAGAAATCAGCGATTGTGGCCACTTTCCGATGTACTCTAATCCGGTGGAGATGTGGCGGYGCATCGATGCGTTCGTAACAAGTGCTGAGCGCCGCTGACATTGCCGTAGCGCCGGAATGTAGTTGCAGCGGCATGAAACCGAGCTTTGTACTCACATGAACACTCGCTTTCTTGAGAGCTTCATCCTTGTCGTGCAGTTGGGTAGCTTTCGCGCCGCTGCCGAAAAGCTCCACATCACCCAAGCTACGATTTCCAATCGTATTGCATCACTGGAGGAAGAAATCGGCGCCCGAGTTTTCTCCCGAGATGCTGGGGACTTGCGCCTGACCCCGGTAGGYATGAGGCTGATTCCGCTTGGCGAGCGGGTAATCGAGATGCAGAAGTACATCATGCAGCTCGGACAGTCAGACCAGAACGTGCTCGGCAGCGTTCGCATCGGTGCAATTGATACCGTGGTCCACACTTGGCTCGTGAGCTTCATCGAGCATCTCCAATCATCCTATCCGGGAATTGAAGTTCAGCTGAGTTCTGAGTCCACCGACCGACTGAACAAGAGTCTTCGCGACGGGGATGTCGATATTGCTCTCCAGACCGACCAGCTGGCCGGAGATGGTGTAGTTAGCACGACCTGCCTCCCAATGCGGATTGGATGGGTTGGGCCTGGCAATAAAGGCGAGCGTAAGGTAGACGTCCGAGAGCTGCTTACCCAACCAGTGGTCACAATGAGCCGTGGCTCTCAGCCTTACCTTGTGCTCAAGGACGTGTATCGGCGCGCCGGTGTGCCAATGGGAAAGGTGCATTGTGTTAATTCGATAGCTGCGCTTGCTCGACTGGTGCGGTGCGGTTTTGGAAACGCGTTAATACCACTGCCGCCGGTACGCGAGGAGGTTGTCAGGGGTGAGCTGCGGATTATCGAAACTGACATGCCGCTCCCGCCTCAGGGCCTGATTGTCAGCTATTTGGAAAGCCGCGTATCCGACGCCATCAAACTTGTCGCCGAATTGGCTTGCCAGGAAGCAGACCGATTTATGCGCTCAATGCCTGCACCATTCTCCCCACATTGATGCAGACTCACCCATCCGCACGCAGCATTTCTTAGTTCCTGGAGCACCTTGAACACCTAGGGATTACCCCACCACTCAATACTCCGAATAAATCGAAGTCTTCCATGGCTCGATAAAGATAGGGATTACCCTCGCCCGCAAAAGCTCCAGAAGGCACTCGATGCACCAAAAACGCCCTCTTTTCGACCGCTCTGGTGCATCAACCCTTAAGGGTCGAAAGAAAGTCTATTAGGTAGTCGAAAAAATTCCCGTTTGTGCCTCACTACGCCGTCTTAGTAGCATTCAAATTAGCAAAACGAGCGAGGTGAGGAAAYGGCAGAGAATAAATTTGGCATTCTTTTTGTCGCATCGGATATTAGCCCCGATGATGAAATAGATTTTAACGCCTGGTATGACAGAGAACATATTGAAGAGCGAGTCCGGATGGAAGGGGTTATCTCGGCGGCTCGTTATATTTCGGTAACTGGTCGCCCGAAATATCTGGGCCTGTATTGGGCGGAATCGATTTCAGTATTTGCTTCACCGGCATATTCCCATGCATTCAAGAACCAGACTCCCTGGTCCATGAAAATACTGCCGAAAATGCTCCTCCCAACGCGCCGGATTGGCGACGTTTCCGCAGACGTCGGTCAAGGCAGTGGAGGTTGGGTCGCAGTGCTCCCGTTGAATGCCCCCACTCCTGACGTGGAAGGGAAGTGCAAAAACGTGGGGGCCCTCCTTGCGGAAGACAGTGCTTTCGTCCGCTCATACCTCATCAGCCCGAATGACGAGCTCAGCCGCCCGCTCCCCCTTGAGGACCTTGCGACGCGCAAGATGCGTCCGCTCTACATCATCGAAAGCAGCAACTCCGCTTCGAACGAAGCTGCTTTGCGCCATGCCATCGAAGCCCTTCCCTGTTCGCCAGCCGATGCAGCCCGCTATCAGCTGACGTGGAAGCTGTCTCGCGAGGAGTTGAAGTAATGGACAACGCAACGATTTTTTCGCCAACAGGCGAGTCAGCCCATGTTGCGGCCCCGCGTCAAAAGATGCGGCGCCTCGCTGCCGCGAGTTCAATTGGTACGACCCTGGAATGGTACGACTTCACGGTCTACAACCTCATGGCGGCACTCGTCTTCAACAGCGTGTTCTTTCCGTCGGTGGACCCGTTGTCTGGAACCATCCTGGCCTTCTCGACCTACGCCGTCGGATACCTGTCACGGCCTTTCGGCGGCATTGTCTTCGGCCACCTCGGTGACAAGCTCGGCCGACGCTTCGTCCTGGTCGCCACGTTGGTGCTGATGGGTGCGTCGACCGGCCTCATGGGCATGTTGCCCACCTATGAAGTCTGGGGCACTTGGAGTCCCATCCTGCTGGTCGCGCTTCGTTTCCTCCAGGGCGTGTCGATTGGCGGCGAATGGGCGGGCGCCGTGCTGCTTTCGATGGAGCATGGCAGCCAGGAACAACGTGGGTGCAATGCATCTTTCGCCCAGGTTGGCCCTGCCTGTGGCACGTTGCTAGGTGCGGGCTTCATTACCTTCTTCACCTACTTCCTTCCCACCGAAGCGTTCCACGCTTGGGGTTGGCGGATTCCTTTCCTTTCAAGTGTTTTCCTCGTTGCATTCGGTCTGTGGCTGCGCCGCGGCGTGGACGAGACGCCGATGTTCGAGCAGCTCGAGCGGGGCCATAGCAAAGCCAAAATGCCGCTGAAGGAAGTCCTCCACAGCTACGGGCGGCGTCTGCTGATTGCGGGTGGCGTGAGAATCGGCTCCGACATTGTCTACGGCCTGCTCGTGGTTTTCACGCTCACTTACGTGACGACGGTGCTCAATCTGCCTCGCTCTCTGGCACTGACCGCAACCATGCTCGGCGCTGCTCTCCATGCAGTTTCGGTGCCACTCTTCGGCGCGCTCAGCGACAAGCTCGGCCGGAGAATTGTGTATGGGGCGGGCGCCGTGTTGTCGATTGGCTGGGCGTTTGCATATTTTCCGCTGATGAACACCCTCGACCCGGCGAACATCTGTATCGCAGTCGTAGTTGGCATGTTGTTCCAGGCCATGATGTACGGTCCACAAGCTGCCTTTGTGACGGAACAGTTCCCGACGCGTGTCCGGTATGCGGGAGCATCGCTGGCAGCGACGCTGGGCGGCATCATCGGCGGGGGATTTGCGCCCCTCGTCTTCGCCAGCCTCTACAAGACATATCAGTCGTCCACCACCCTCTCGCTCTACATCGGAGCCGGCCTGCTGGTCACTTTGGCCAGCCTCCTTGCAGCCAAGGAGACGGCTCACAAGCCGCTGGAACACTGACCAGTCCCGGCCGCTGCGTCACTGCGCGGCCGGACCCTGAATCGCAATCGGTATCTTTCAAGCATGACGCTCACACTGGAACTGGCAGAGCCCGACAACACCATCGCTGCCCGCATTCACGCCGCAGGCTCCGGCGCGCTCCTGCTCGACGCGTCCACCGGCGCTTTCGACAAAGACATCCAGTCACTCCTGCTTTCACTGGCCAGCAAGCTGCGTCAGCGCTTAGGGAAGGCTACGCCTCATGAGGTGGTACTCGGCGTCAATAACCTCCTCCTGACATTCGACCCGCTCCAGCTTCACCCACGTAAAGCGGAAGCGCTGATGCGCCAGCTATGGGAGTCCGCAACGCCAACGCACCGCTCCGGCAGGCATTTCGACATCTCCGTCACCTACGGCGGCGAGTATGGCGAGGACTTAAAGGACCTCGCAGAAGGCGCGGCACTCACCATAGACGAGTATGTCCTTCGGCATAGCTCAGCGGTCTACACCGTTGCGTGCGTTGGCTCAATGCCCGGATTCGCATACATGACGGGACTTCCTGAAGAGCTTTCAGTGCCGCGTCGAAGCTCGCCACGCATGAAGGTCCAGAAGGGCTCAGTGATTGTGGGCGGCAGCCAGGCCGGCGTCATGCCATGCACAGCGCCGTCAGGCTGGCACCTCATCGGCATCGCCGACCGAGAGATGTTTGACGCAACCAAGGACAGTCCGTGCTTACTCGCGCCCGGGGACACGGTCAGGTTCGGCATCAAGGAGATTGCGGCGTGATAGAGATTCTTTCGAACGGCGCTCCAAACGTAGTGCAGGACCTGGGACGCTACGGATGCATGAGTTACGGCGTCAGCCGCAGCGGCGCCATGGACCCTTTCGCCCTATCAATCGGTAACGCGCTGGTAGGAAATGACCGTGGGGAAGCGGGCATCGAAATCAACCTGTTCCCATTTCGCGTCAAGTTCCACGAGGATACACGTTTTGCCGTGACAGGCGCTGACGCCAAGGCGAGCCTGGATGAACAGCGCCTCGCGCTATGGTGGGGTCGAACAGCTTCGGCGGGGCAGACCCTCGTCATCGAGCGCCCCCGGCGCGGGACCCGAGCCTATTTGACTATTGGTGGCGGCATGAACGTCAAACCAATCATGGGCTCGAAGTCAACTGACCTGAAAGGCGCCTTTGGTGGTGCTTCGGGTCGCGGCTTGATGCGCGGGGACCGCCTGGAGGTGGGCACTGAGCAATCGGCTTCGGACCGTCCTTGGAAGGTCGGGCTCGGCGTGGTTCCTAAGGGCTTGCTCGAATATTGGGATGAACTGAGCACAAACTGCATCTCCGTCCGTGTACTCCCTGCAGCTGAATTCGAGCGGTTCACGCCCGAGTCGCAGACGGCCTTCCTGCGAGATGAGTTCAAGGTGACACCAGACGCAAATCGTGTTGGATATCGACTCAACGGACCGATGCTGAATCAATCGCAACACGTCGAACTGCTCTCTCATGGCATCGTCGCGGGGACCATTCAGGTCCCCCCATCGGGTCAAGCCATCGTCCAGCTTGCAGAAGCCAATACGTGCGGCGGCTACCCGAAGATTGCCACTGTGATTGAAGCCGACTTGTGGAAGCTATCGCAAGCTCCTATCGGTTGCGGAATTCGATTCGAACTCACAGACATTGATACCGCCGTAGCCGCACTTCAAACGAGACGCGACGAAGAACTACGCRTCAGGGACACCCTGGCAATGATGTCTGGGCGCGCCTAGCTAGCCGCCTCCCAAACCTCAACAAGGAACCGAGAATCATGAGCACACAAAATAGAGCCATCGAAGTAGACCTCAATTCCGATATGGGTGAGGGTTTCGGCGCCTACCGGATGGGCGATGATGCTGCCATCCTCGAGATTGTCACCTCGGCCAATGTCGCTTGTGGATTGCACGCGGGCGACCCGGAAATCATGGCGAAGACTTTCGCGCTGGCAAAGGCTCGTGGCGTCGCCGTGGGTGCCCATCCTGGCTTCCCCGACCTGTGGGGCTTCGGTCGTCGCGTCATTCCTTTCACGCACGGCGAAATTGAACGTCTGGTTGCGTATCAGATTGGCGCGGCGCAAGCGCTGTCGCGATATGCTGACCACCCCATTACCTACGTCAAGGCACACGGTGCACTCGGAAACCTGACGCAGGCTGACGAAGCCGTCGCAAAAGCCATTGCACGTGCAATCAAGGCGGTCGACCCGAGCCTTACCTGCATGACTTTCGCTGGCGCTGCTATGGAGCGTGTGGCTTCCGAGATGGGGTTGGCTGTGCGGCGCGAGGTCTTCGCCGACCGTGCATATACCGAGGAAGGGAACCTGGTACATCGCTCCGTGCCCGGCGCAGTGCTACACGACGGCGACGAAGCGGCAGCCCGCATGCTGCGGATGGTCCGGGCCGGCGCCATTGAAACTACTTCCGGGAAGCTTCTCCCCGTCCAGATTGACACCATCTGCGTCCATAGCGACACGCCCGGTGCCATCCAGATGGCGGCGAAAGTCCGTAGCACGCTCGAGGGCGCGGGCATCGTGGTTAAGTCATTCAGCTGAGGAACACATGGACCTGAAGTTCGTGCAAACGCTGCTCGACGTCCTTGAAAGCTCAACGGCGCTCAGCGAAATCGAATATGGCGACGGGCAGCGACAGGTGAAGCTGAAGAGGCGCTCATCACGCCCTAGCCCCACCGCTGAGACGTCCGAACAACTTGTGACGGAGCGGGCGCCTGCGTTGGCGGAAGAGGCCGCCGTCGCCGAGGCCCCCACCGCGACGGCCACTCGAAATAGTGTAATTGCGGGGATGATTGGCACCTTCTATCGCTCTCCTGCCCCAAACCAACCCTCGTTCGTGTCGGTTGGTGACACCGTCGAGGAAGGCCAAACCTTGGCAATCGTGGAAGGGCGGACAAAGCGATATGCATCGGCCCTGCTCCATCGTCGAAGAGCTACCTGAATCACCAAGAGATTCTTCTCGCCGCGAAGGCAACAGGCGCGGGAGCCGTGCATCCTGGATATGGCTTCCTCTCCGAGAATGGCTCGTTTGCTGCTGCAGTCGAGAGCGCCGGGCTTGTTTTTGTGGGACCGACCTCTGAATCCATCCGGCTAATGGGTGACAAGGTGAGCGCCAAGCAGGCCATGGCAAAAGCTGGTGTTCCCTGCGTTCCGGGCTCAGATGGTCCACTGTCAGAAGAACCAGACCGCATTGTTGACCTCGCAGAGCGAGTCGGCTACCCGCTTATTGTCAAGGCGGCGGGCGGTGGTGGCGGTAGAGGTATGCGCGTGGTTGATAGCCCGGCTGAGCTCCTGAATGCTGTGGCCATGACGCGCGAGGAGGCTGGCCGCGCATTTGGAAATCCCACCGTGTACCTTGAGCGGTACCTCAAGACGCCTCGCCATGTCGAGATACAAATTCTTGCTGACACACATGGAAATGCCATCTGGCTAGGAGAGCGCGACTGCTCTACCCAGCGAAGGCACCAGAAGCTGATTGAGGAGTCTCCAGCGCCAGGAATCGACCGAAGCGATATAGCACGAATTGGAGAGCTCTGTACTCAAGCGTGCTTGCAAATTGGATACCGCGGCGCCGGCACGTTCGAGTTCTTATACGAGAACGGCGAGTTCTTCTTTATTGAGATGAACACCCGCCTTCAGGTGGAGCATCCAGTGACCGAGCTCGTCACCGGCATTGACATCGTCGCCGAGCAGCTGCGCGTTGCGCTGGGTGAAAAGCTTGGTATCACGCAGAGCGATGTCTCTTTTTCCGGTCATGCCATCGAGTGCCGTATCAACGCTGAGCATCCGTGGAAATTCACGCCGTGCCCAGGAAAAATCCTCGACTGGATTGTCCCGGGCGGGCCAGGTGTTCGCGTTGAGTCACATGTTTACCCTGGGTATGTCGTGCCGCCGCATTACGACTCGCTCATTGCGAAACTCCTGGTGCATGGAGCCACTCGTGAAGAAGCCATCGCGCGGATGAGGGCCGCCCTTGACGAGATGCACGTTGACGGGATTCAAACAACCGCCCCATTGCACCGCAAATTGATGGACGAGCCAACCTTTGGCAACGGGGGCGCCGACATCCACTATCTCGAGAGGCTGATATCGCATTGGGACGCAGCTTCAAAGGAAGGCAGCCATGAAGACTGAAGAGATTGCCTCGCTGGTCGCCGGTCTGGAGCGAGCCGGGGCTTCCGAGTTGTCGTATAGCGATGGCACTCAAACCTTGACTCTGCGCTTCGCCGAGGCGGCCGGACAAGCTGCGCATCCAGTTGAGGAGCCCGTGAAGACGAATGTGCTCATCAAGCCCTCGCTTACGAAGCACAAGGATATTCTTTCGAGCGCAACTGGCGCATTCAGTCGGGTGCATCCGCTCGCTGCTGATGCATTTTCCGATGCAGTCAGGCAGGGAGACCATGTGGGCTACCTGACAATTGACTCGGTCTTGAGTGCCATCATCGCCCCGGCAGACGGGAGGACTGGGAACCAGCTTGTGGATGATGGCAAGACAGTTGGGTACGGCGATGCCGTTCTCGAACTCCACAGCGCGTAGTCCGCCTTTACCTCGCACCCTTAGCTTACACTCCCCTGAAAAGACGACGCCATGAAGCGCCTTACCACTGCCCTAGTTGCCGCAATATCGCTTCTCATCGCACCGGCCTTCGCCAGTGCCGCCGACTATCCCAACAAACCAATCCGCGTACTGGTTCCCTATCCGCCTGGGGGCTCTACAGACGGCGTGGCCCGCCTGATTGGCCAGAAGCTTGCGACCAAACTCGGCCAGGCAGTTGTGGTCGACAATCGTCCTGGCGCTAGCGAAGCTATCGCCGCAGGCGCGGTGGCAAAGTCGGTACCGGATGGGTACACGTTGCTTTTCGCGACGATGACTGGCTTATCTGTCAATCCAAGCCTGTACAGCAAACTGAGCTACGACCCGGCAAAGGATTTCGCGCCAATCATCCAGGTCACCTCGATTCCAAGCGTGGTGGTGGTCAATCCCAGCGTGCCCGTCAGCTCAATGTCTGACCTAGCTCGCTACCTGAAGAGTCGCCCCTCTTCCGACGGTTACGCATCGGCTGGGAATGGCACGCCGAGCCATCTCGGCATGGAACTGTACAAAAAGGCGACTAACACGAACATTGTTCATGTTCCGTACAAGGGAGGTGCCCCGGCGCTACAGGACCTGATGGCGGGGCAGGTGCAAATCATGATGGCGCTGGCGCCTGAAGCGATGCCGCTTGTGAAGGGCGGCAAGCTCAAAGCGCTAGCCATTACGACATCAAAGCGGGCAGCAGCATATCCGGAACTCCCGACCGTGTCTGAGAACGGCTTGCCAGGTTTCGAAATGATTTTTTGGCAGGCGCTGGTCGCACCAGCAGGAACGCCCAAGGAAGTCACAGCCAAGCTGAACAAGGCTATCAACGAGATTCTGGCCGACCCCGAGATTAAGCGTCGTCTTGTTGAAATGGACCTTGAGCCTGCAGGAGGCAGCCAGGAAGCATTAGAAAGTCTGATGCGCACCCAGGCAGGAAAGTGGAAGAAAGTAGTTCTGGACGCCGGCATCAAACTCGATTGATGCATTCTTCCACCGGGCACGTGGTGGGGGGATACGGCGCTCAGCGAGTATGTGGCGTCGTTCCTTCAAGGGCCAACAGGTGCAATGCTCGTCACAGGCACCACCTTGGGGTCCTGCTTGTGGATGCCTCCAGTACATCCGAATTACGTATGCATTCAATACGCAATTCGGAATGTACATACAAAGCAAAGTCACGGAAACTTCCGGACGAGCTTTTCCGGACACTCAAAAGGTGTGGGAAGAATCCTTTGGATGGCGTGAGCGATGGGATTTCTGAAACACAGAAGTCCGAGGGGCGGTGTCGGGTGGGACGCCAGCTGTTCGCTCCGCCAGCTGTTCCATGTTCATGGCCTTTGCGACAGCCAGCAGTTGCACCAGCTGACGCTCCAACTTTCCGCGTCTCGCAAGGAAATGGCGCGCATGAGTTGCGCAGGCTCGTCATCGCCCAGTGTGTGCGCACGTCGCGCGGTGGTCCCTCGCGTGCATCAGTCCTGATGCACAACATCCCCCCTTCTCGGCGACCGCGTCAAACGCCCTGTCTTTGCCCAAAGTAACGATTCATTGCCAGCGACCGCTATCGGTTCCATACGTCTAGCGTATGAATGGCTTCCATCCTTCGGAATTTACAGGTCGCAACGTTTAGACGACAGTAAAGCCGTGACCAATCTCCGGTATCGCCCCGCTACCCAGCGACGATGCCACACTGGAAAGGTTTAGTGATGAACCACGCAGCCAAGGGAAGGCTGAAGCTGGACCTGGACAGCCTCCTAGAGAACAATCGCCAATGGGCAGCCGAGGTCGAAGATAGACGCCCAGGCTTCTTTCATTCGCTCATGCGGCAGCAAGCGCCCCAGTGGCTCTGGATTGGCTGCGCTGACAGCCGTGTTCCCGCGAATGAGCTCGTTGGCCTGCTGCCAGGAGAGCTGTTCGTGCATCGGAATATCGCGAATGTCGTCGCACATTCGGATTTGAACTGTCTCTCAGTATTGCAGTACGCGGTCGACATGCTCAAGGTCCAGGATGTCACGGTCGTTGGGCATTCTGGCTGCGGCGGTGTACGCGCCGCTCTCGATGGGATGCGCATTGGCCTTGCCGACAACTGGGTGAGACACATTCGGGATGTTGTCGAGAAGCACTCTTTGTGGCTCCAGACGCTAGCACCAGAGGTTAGATTCGACGCCACGTGCCGGCTTAACGTTCTTGAACAGGCCAGGAACCTCTGCTTGACGACGGTGCTACAAGACGCGTGGGCACGGGGTCAGACAGTCGCCGTGCATGGCCTCTTTTATGGGCTTCATGACGGACTACTAAAAAGTCTTGCTCTTACTGTACGGTCCTCAGACGAGGTGGACTGGATGTATGCACGGGCTGTGGCCGAATTGAAGTCAACGCACGCCTCATGCTTCGCCTCACAGCAGTGTGAGTGTGTGGCGTCCGCGCAGGTTCTCCCATGACAAAGCACGTAGTCGCATGCACCAAGATTGAAGCGCTTCACATCGTCGGGCGACGTGCCGCGGATGAACTGGAGCTTGACTATGAAACGGCTTGACGTAGTAGAGCTTTGCAGGCTTGACATGAGGCACGACATCCGCGTGAGCACAAGAGGTTCTGAATACGTCTTGGTGGGCTCGCCTTCTTCTCTCTTTGCCGGCCCATTACGGGCCAAAGTGGACATGCCGTTGCTCACAAAGGCGGTGCTGCAAAGCCTAACGACGCCGGCCCAAGGTCAGGAAGCCGCGAAATGTCGGAGACGCCAGTCAGCACGGCTAAGTCGTATAAGCAAAAAGCCCTTCGTCCCAGCGAAGAGCTCTCTTGCGTCCAGACCTCTCAGTCAATACGGCGTAAGGCATTCGGCAGCAGTTCGTACTGCCGCGTGGGGCTCACGCTTCTGGAATCAGAAATTTGACGCGATTCTTACCGAGCCAAGCCGGCGCACGGCCACGGCCAGTCCAAGTTGCACCCGTCTTGGGGTCTTGATACTTAGGCGGCAAGGATGATTTGGATTTTGCCGGAGCCTTAGCTGCCGCGCCTGCCGCGGGACGGCCACGGCGACGCTTTGGAGCGATGTCATCGGCAGTCAACTCATACTGCGCCATCAGGGCTTGAATCTGCTCGATAACACCAGCGACCTCTGTTGCACGTACTTCGATGAGCTGAGCCTCAATCTTTTCTTTTTCCGCCAGCAGTTGTTTGTATGTCGCCATTGTCTTTCTCCGTTTCTATAGTAACTCCAGCATCCTACATTATTTCCA
Organism: Cupriavidus sp. 05N39; assembly: GCF_056397325.1. Classification (NCBI taxonomy): domain Bacteria; kingdom Pseudomonadati; phylum Pseudomonadota; class Betaproteobacteria; order Burkholderiales; family Burkholderiaceae; genus Cupriavidus; species Cupriavidus sp. 05N39. Next base: position 6,312 of record NZ_JBFTNE010000089.1, on the reverse strand, counting down.
AAATTGCAACTCACAACAACGGCCTTTCGACTTCCTGCACCAATCAATCAGTGCAGAAAGTCGCAGACGCCTTTAATTCGCCCGTCTACCGGTCGATACTCGTGGCGGTGCACGTGGCTTCCGTTGTGCTGCAATATCTATTGTCGCGACCTGAGCACGTCGAACAATTCCGCCTGCGCCGGTGCGGACCGCCGGATGAAGGGCTAGTTCAACTCCGTAGCGCCGATGCCGAGGATGGCCGACAAGGTCGTCGTTCTGGCGGTGGTGGGTCGGTATCGCACTGATTACATTCTTTGCCTGGGTTGGCGGCCCGCTCGGACTCGCCGTAGACTGGGCCATGGCCGCTGACCGTATCCGCCCTCCGCTCTCCCAGTATGAGCAGAAGCGTGACTTCAATGTCACGCCCGAGCCTGCTTCTCAGGTTTCCGGCCACTCGACGCCGGTCAAAGGCCTCTCTTTCGTCATCCAAAAGCACTGGGCAGGCCGTCTCCACTATGACTTTCGCCTTGAGCTCGATGGAGTCTTACTGAGTTGGGCTGTTCCCAAGGGTCCAAGCTTCGACCCGCAGCAAAAACGGATGGCCATCCACGTCGAAGACCATCCCCTCGACTATGCAAACTTTGAGGGCACCATTCCGCCAAAACAGTATGGCGCAGGCGTGGTTCTCGTGTGGGACCGTGGAACCTGGGAGCCGACAGGCGACCCACACGTGGGAATGAAAGACGGAAAACTCATCTTCCAGCTCCACGGGGAAAAGCTCGCCGGCCTGTGGGAGCTGGTGCGCATCTCCAAGCCTGAAGACAAGCAAGACTCGTGGATGCTATTCAAGAAGCGCGATGAGTGGGCAAAGCCGCTCGCCGAGTATGACGTCGTCAAGGCGCTGCCTGACAGCGTCATCGACAGACCGCTAGGACTGGTCGAGCAGCGCGAGCCGAAAACGTCTTTCGCGAATCCGCCCACCGCGGTATCAACAATCGACTTGTCGCTTGCTGCCAAAGCCGACCTGCCCGCGAAGCTAGGGCCACAGCTAGCCACCTTAGCAACCTCGCTGCCGAAAGGCGATGACTGGATAGTCGAGACGAAGTTCGACGGCTATCGCATGATGGCGCGCATCGACAAGGGACGAGTCCGCTTGTTCACGAGAGGCGGCCATGACTGGACCAATAAACTGAAGAGTCTCGCTGCCGAAGTAGAAAAATTGGGCATCACAAGCGCTTGGCTCGATGGAGAGCTCGTGGTCATCAAGGACGGACTCCCTGACTTCAATGCTTTGCAGAACGCTATGGACGGGGCTCGCAATGAAAACATCGTCTACTTCCTTTTCGATATTCCATATTGGGACGGCCAAGACCTCCGAAAGGTGCCCCTGACCTCCCGGAAAGCGCTCCTGGAGCAGCTCATCGGCGAGCCCACCGAGCGGATTCGAACCAGCCAGCGTTTCGACGCGCCGCCGGCGCAGGTTTTCAAGGCCGCATGCAAATTGGGGCTAGAGGGCTTGATGTTCAAGCGGCAAGACGCACCGTATGTGTCGACACGAACGCAAACGTGGCTCAAGGCGAAATGCACACTCTGCCAAGAATTCGTCATCTGCGGTTTCACAGACCGAAGCGGAGCGCCCCAGGAAGTCGGTAGCCTACTGGTGGGTTACCACGAGGATGGCAAGCTCCGCTATGCCGGCAAAGTCGGCACAGGTTGGGATGCCAAGACCGGCCGAGACCTGTGGACCCGCTTGACCGCAATTGAAGTTCCTTCTGCGCCGTTTGACGCCAAAGCCGTTAAGCCCGGGCGCTGGTCAAAGCGCACTGCGGGCAGCGAGCATTGGGTCCAGCCGCTGCTGGTGGCAGAGGTTGCCTTCGCCGAGTGGACGCCTGACGGTCACGTGCGACAAGCCTCGTTCAAAGGTTTGCGTACTGACAAACCGGCAAGCCAAATCACCCGGGAAGCGGCCAAGACCGCAGCTTCAGCGCCGGCACCCAGCTTGGTGAAGGTGACCCACCCTGAACGGGTCATCGACCCGTCGACGGGGCTCACCAAGCTCGACTTGGTTCGCTACTACGAAAGCGTAGCCGACTGGATGCTGCCCCACCTAAAGGACCGCCCACTATCGATGCTGCGCGCGCCCAATGGCATCACCGAAGAACTGTTTTTTCAAAAACACCCTGAGAGCAAGATGCCGGGGCTCAAAGAACACGACCCCGCCTTGTGGCCGGGCCACGCTGCTCTGCTCACCGTCGACAACCTGGACGCGCTTGTATCTGCTGCTCAGATGAATGTTGTGGAGTTCCACACCTGGAACTCTATGGCCAAGCGTCTCAACAAGCCTGACAGGGTCATCTTCGACCTGGACCCTGGCGAAGACCTGAAGTGGCCGCACATGCAGGAAGCGGCACTCCTTGTCCACACGCTACTGACTGAACTTGGGCTCAAAGCCTGGCTGAAAACCAGCGGCGGGAAAGGCTTGCACGTAGTGGTGCCGCTGTCGCCAAGGCTTGACTACGATACCGTGAAGGGATTCTCCCGGGCATTTGTTCAACACATTGCCATAACCATCCCCCAAAGGTTTTCTGCTACGTCCGGGCCCGCCAATCGTAAGGGGAAAGTTTTCGTCGATTACCTGCGCAACGGGATGGGCCAGACGACCGTGGCAGCCTTCTCTGCCCGGGCCCGCCCTGGCTTGGGGGTGTCCATGCCAGTGACGTGGGAGCAGCTTATGTCGCTGAAAAGTGGCGCGCAATGGACTGTCGTGACAGCGCGCGAGTACCTTAGCTTCCAAACCGAGGACCCATGGAGTGGCTATTGGTCGACGCGGCAGTCATTGACGACAGCACTTAAGCGGCTAAGCTGACCTTAGCGCGCGTGCGCTTGCCTCAGTTGCTCAGTGCAACAGTGTCGAGGCGTGGAGGATAGTATGCCGGCCCGTTCCATCGCATCGTTGTCCCTTTCCTTCGGCTTGGTTTCCATACCGGTCAAGCTATACACCGCCACGGAGAGTGAGAGCGCCGTCAAGTTCAACTACATGTGCAAGGACGGCTCCCGTGCCAAGCAACAGTACATTTCGGAGAAGACCGGTCAGGTGGTTGAGCGTGCTGACCTGCAGAAGGGCTATGAGTTTGATAAGGACCGCTATGTCCTATTCTCGCCGGAAGAGCTAAAGGCGTTGGAGGAAAGCGCAAGCCATGTCGTCGAAATCGTGGCGTTCATTCCGGAGAAGACAGTCGACCCACTGTTCTATGACAAGGCGTACTTCGTCGCGCCCGACAAGCGGGGCGGCAAGCCCTATAACTTGCTGAAGGACGCCATGCTGAAGAGCGGCCGCTGCGCGCTGGCAAAGTGGGCGTCAAAAGGGAAGACGCATAGGGTGCAGATTCGCCCGGCAGAGGACGGCTTGGTGTTCCAGCAGTTGCTGTTCGCCGATGAAGTCCGGTCAATGAAAGACCTGCACATCGAACAGGTCGAGGTTTCCGACGCCGAGTTGAATCTTGCGCTGCAAATTATCGACCAGGCTGCAGAGGATAGCTACGAGCCAACGCAATACGAGGACGAAGAGAAGAAGCGCATCCTTCAGGCCATCGACGCGAAGATTGCAGGCAAACAGATTGTGTCGCCCGAACAAGTCGAGGTGTCGGCCAGCGGCCAAGTTATTGACCTGATGGAAGCGCTGCGAGCAAGCTTGGCTAAGGGTGGCAGAAAAGCCAAGCCTCCAGCGGCCAAGGCCAAAGCGCCTGTCGAGGAAGCCGCGAACCTCATAACGAAGGAGCGCAAGGGCGCGAAGCGCGCGGAGAATGTCCCTGAAGCACCCTCGCGAGTACGAACTCGGAAGTGACGGGTCCCGACTTGGAACATCACTACTCTTTTCGAGGTTTCCTTCGCGCCAGCCTTCACCAAGATACTCCGCTCACCGCAAAGCTGGCGGCGCCCGGTTGTCTTCGAACAGATGGCGACATTTCCTGGCCGCTTAACGGTCGTCCGCGCTACTAAGGACACTGTCGTTCCGGCCACCATCGGCGAGCCGCTCATTGCGAACGCTAGATGCGCGGAGCACGCGGAAATTGTAGACATCCTCAATACAGGCCACGCTCTCGGCTTGGCTTTGCGCGCACAGCCGGGGCTAGTCGACCGCCTCGGAAACGTCATCTGTCGCGCCATCCTTACCTGACAGCGCGGCAAATGTCGATTTTGGCTTGGCGCTACGCGCAGGCCGATGCCGTTCTATCGGATGGCGAGGCTGAATGGCTAGAGTTTCGGTTGCAACGAAAGCGTCAAATTCCACGTTAGTCGTCGTCTCCATGGTGGCCATGGTATCCCTGGTGCCTGTGGCCCCAATACTCCGGACGATAGTATCCACCATGGTACCCGCCATCGTACGGAACCACGACGCAACCGCCGAGCAGCGTAGATGCGGCAATCAGCAATGCGAGAAAGGGCTTCATGGCGTTTCCACTAGTGTTGACAAATGCGGAGAGGCCAAGCCGGCATTCCAGCTAACTGGCACTCTCCAAAAAGCTCCTGCACTCGAGCTTCGTCGCGATGGCCTTTGCCTTGGCAACGTACCCCCCCCCGTCCGCTCGATGGGAGCAGCTTACTGCTTCTTCGTCTTGTCTACATTGGCACTGGTTGCAGCCTTCGCAGCGTCGGTCTGTGTTCCCGGCTTCGCAACATCCGCCTTGGCCTTCGCCTTGTCGGAATCACTCGTTGCTTCAGTCTTCGCCATACCAGCCTCTGTATTGGCGGCCTTCATCTTGCTCGGCTTGTAGTGGGTGTCCTTGGCGGCAGACTTGTTGGCGTCAGCTTTTTCGTCAGCCTTCTCCTTGCCGGCGCTGGCTTGAGTCTTTGCCACATCGCCCTGCGCGCTGACACTCTTCTTGTTCTTATCGGCTTTCGCCTGCGTGGCGCTCTTCTCCTTGACGACCTTTACCTGGTCTTTCGTCGCCTCGCCTTGCGGCTGAGTCGCGGAAGCCGGCACACCAGTCTGCGCGAATACAGTACCGACGAGGGCTGCGGAGGCGAGAGCAACGAACAGCTTCTTCATGAGATGAACTCCTAGGGAATTTTAATAGCTCGGCAATGCACCGCGCTTACAGGCAAAAACGGTATTGCCCCAAGCCGAGTTGACCCACAACTCGTGACAATCCGTAAGTTCTGAAACAGGCAAACCTGATTCGCAAGCGTGGCCGAATGTGCCTCCACTCTCAGCGCGGGTTCCTTCGTCCTTTCGGAAGTACTCCGACCCCGGTCCCACGCCGAAAATGCGCGGCTATGTTGTAGCCCGCCCCAATCCGGCTGGACAGCAAGCGCCCCCACATCGCGTTACAGAAAGTAACCGTTGTACGAGTCCGCTAATACACCATTGAACCAAGCCGGCCTAGAGTCTCTGTAAGAGGAAACGGAGTAAACCATGCGAAGGGTCGCAGCACTTTTGATACTTGCCGGGGTGACCGGACTTGCCTCGAACGTTGCTCAAGCGCGGGTGGACGTAGGTATCGGCATCGGCATCCCATTGCCAGCGGTTGTCGCCCCTCCCCCTGTCTACTACGAGCCTGCGCCGGTGGTTGTCGAGCCCCCGCCTGTGGTAGTTGCCCCGGGCTACTATTACGACGACTGGCGGACCCGTGCCTGGCAGGAGCGTGCGTGGCGGGAGCAGCGCTGGCGCGAACGCGAGTGGCGCGAGCGCCGACGCGAATGGCGACGCTGGCATGACGACTACGATGACTAAGATGGGTGCGCGCTATGCTCGTGGTTAACAGCGGGAACGCCAAGGCGTTCGTCATCACTCTTTGGATTCACAAGTAATGCTATGAGGCCGCGCCGTGCGACCAAGGCAGACTTTCGTGATGTGGAAGCATTGCTTCGGTCGTGCTCGCTGTCCGTTGGCGAAATACATAGCGAAGCGGTGCAATTTCATGTCAGCCGAGGCCGGACCGGCCTTCTTGGGTGCGCCGGTATCGAAGATACTTGGCGACCGTGTGGCCGTACCCCCAGAATTGCTGGCTTTTCGTGAATTTTCCGACACCAGTGTCAGCACTGCGGCAGCCATGAGGGTCGAACTCTAGCGTCTGCTTCCGCATGTATCGCCAGCTTTCTCCGTGCCTTCGAGCATTGGCTCACGGCAGGACGTGGCGGATATCCAAGCAATATGTCGCAGGAGTTCAACGGCTGCTATTAGCTAACCAGATGAGTGTTAGTGGCGCCATTTCGAACATAACGTCCGCTGCACTATTCCTCGCCTCGCGCCTGGACCGCTAATATTGAACGCCTTAATTCTGATATAAACGATTCTTAATTCCCACCCTGGACACTCGCCAAGTTCTGAGC
>NZ_JBFTNE010000088.1:0-35588 GCF_056397325.1 Cupriavidus sp. 05N39 | reverse complement strand
GTCCATGGCGCAGTCACGCCAAGCAGCTGCCGGTACAGTTCCACGCTGTCCATCGCACACCTCCTTACCAAGCCATGCGCGAAAGCGTACTACCTACCCACACGAAAGTCTGAAGAACCAAAAAACAAAACCCCATCAACCGATGGGGTCCGTTCTGCCGAAGGCAACTCAAATAACCAAACCTGAATCAAGCCTGCGCCGGCTGCGCCCCCCCAGCCGCCTGCAACTTCGCATTCAACTCCTTCCGATACCGGTTCAAATCCTGCACCGTCTCAAACGTGCGCTCGAACAACAGCGACATATTGTGCAGAATCCGCTCGATGACCTTCTTCTCCCAGCTTTCGTCAAAGCGGATCTGCTCGTCGAGCCAGTGCTCGAGCCAGTCCGGATCCGGCAGGCGCGATTGCACGGTGTCGTTGGGGAACAGCGCCTTGTTGACGTGCAGGTTGGTCGGGTGCAGCGGCTTTTCGGTGCGGCGGGCGGAGGCCATCAGCACGCCGATCTTGGCGAAGGCCGAGCGGGCGCTGTCGCCGAACTGGTTGAGGTATTTCTTCATGTAGCGCAGGTAGGCGCCACCGTGGCGGGCTTCGTCCTGCGACAGGGTGCGGTAGATCTGCTTGATCACCGGCTCGGTGTGCCATTCGGCGGCACGGCGGTACCAGTGGTTCAGGCGGATCTCGCCGCAGAAATGCAGCATCAGGGTTTCCAGCGGCGGGGCCGGGTCGAACTCGAAGCGCACGGCGTGCAGTTCTTCCTCGGTCGGCACCAGGTCCGGGCGGAAGCGGCGCAGGTATTCCATCAACACCAGCGAATGCTTCTGCTCTTCAAAGAACCAGATGCTCATGAATGCCGAAAAGTCGGAATCGTGGCGGTTGTCGCGCAGGAACATCTCGGTGGCGGGCAGGGCCGACCATTCCGTGATGGCATTCATGCGGATCGTCTTGGCCTGGTCGTCCGTGAGCAGGCTCGGGTCGAAGGAATCCCAGGGGATGTCCTTGTCCATGTGCCAACGTACCGCTTCCAGCGATTTGAACAGTTCGGGGTAGAGCATGGTAAGCCTTTGAAATTACGGGCAGATTCTACCAGATGCGAATTATTCCCAATGCTCTTTTCATGCGGAAACGATGGGAGCGGATGCGGCTGGATCTGCGCGGTACTTAATTTATGGGCGAATATCGCTTGTTCCACCGATTTTCCTTGCGCGGCAAGGAGCATTATGCGTCACTTGCGGCTGGGCCGCGCCGATAGGTCAGGCCATCGCGCGGGCAGGTGGTTCATGACCCAGTGTAGCCGGGCGCGCGGACGTTGCGCCTATCTCGTTGCCATGATCGGGCGGGATGATGTCATACAGGAAGGCGGCCAGTTCGTGTTGTTGAGCCAGAGCATCCTGTTCGCCCAGGGTGATCAGTGCCTGGGTGAACTCAGGCTCGAACAGCAGGTAGCTGGCAAAGGCCGCGCCGCGCGCTTCGGTGCCGCCCAGCGGGGTCAGCAAGGCGCGCACGGTGCGCGGCAGCTGTTTTACATGTGTGGCAGCGATGGCTTCGATGGGTTCGCTGGGCGAAATCGTCATCACTTGCACCGGGCGCCAGCCCTCCCTGTCGTTGGCGATTTCCGGCATGCGCGAGAGCAGGTTGTTGATGTGCTGCAGCCGTTCCAGGTCCGCGGACAGACCGTCGAGGAAGATGCTCGCCAGGGCTTGGCCGCCCACCTGCGCCAGCGACGGGTAGCCGCCGGCGGGTACGGTGTCGAACCAGCCCGGGCGCTGGCGCGAAGCGGCGCCGATGGCCAGGATCCGCGAGGCGCCCAGGTGGATTGCCGGCGACAGGGGCGACATCTGGCGCATGGTGCCATCGCCGAACCACTCATGATGCCCGTCCAGTTCCAGCGGCAGCGCGGGGAACAGGAAGGGAATGGACGAGGACGCCAACAGGTGGTCCACACCGATCTTCGCTTCCACGGCCAGCCGCTGGCTGCGGCGCCACGGATGGATGCGGCGGTGCGACTGGTAGAAGGTGACGTGGCGGCCGGTGCTGTAGGACAGCGCCGTCACGGCCAAGGCCTGGAGGTCGCCGGCGTCCAGGCTCGCCTGTACCCGCTCGGGGTCGAACAGCTCGGAGAGCAGGCCGCCGAGCGGCGCGTTGTCGAACAGCGCCCGCGGCGCGCGCCGGGTGACCCAGCCGAAAGCCAGCGCGGAGAGCCAGCGGGCACCCGATGCGCCCACGCCGACCACGCCGGTCCGGTAGACATCCTCGGCATGGATGCCGCTCCATAGCGCGGCCAGGCTGTGGGCCGCCGCGCGGAAATTGGCGGCGTTGATCGCCATGCCTGCGCCGTTGATGGCGCCGGCCGACGTGCCGCAGATGATATCGAAGGGGATGCGGCCGCGATCCAGGCCGTGACGGGCGGCGATGCGGGCGAGGCCTTGCAGCACGCCGGCCTGGTAGGCGGCGCGGGCGCCGCCGCCCATCATGATCAGCGCGGTGGTCTTCACCAAGGGTGTCGGCTCGATGGGTGGATCACGGCCAGCTCCGGCACGGGTTCAGTGCGGCTCGCCGGGCACATCCGGCTTGTCCCCGGATGCGGGGGCGCCGGCCGTGCCATTCACCGGCGCGGACTTGGTCGCCGCGGGCTTCTTGCCGGCCGGACGCTTGGCTGCGGCCTTGCCTGCGGCCTTGACGGCTGGCTTGGCGGCGGATTTGGTGCCGGGTTTGCTGGCCGCCTTGGCAGGTTTTGCCGTCTTGCCCGCACCGGCCGGCGGCTTGCTCGCGGGCTTGGCGGCAGATCCGGGCTGCGCATCCGCCCCTGGCATGCCAAAGCCGCCGAGATTGCCGAACGGCGTCAGGCTGGCGGTTGCGGCGCTGCTGGCGATCTGGTTGAACTGTTGCTGCAGAACATCCCACCACAGACTGGCATCGGGCGGGGGCGCGCTGGCCTGGCCGGACGCGGCGGCCGGCTGTTCCGCCTGGCCGGCTGCGGACGCTTCGGGGACGTCGGGGCCGTTGTCTTCCTCGTCCTCGTTTTCCTCGACCGTGGGCTCGGGCCAGACGCGCTTTGCCGCGGCGGGTTCCGCCTTGTGCTGGAACGGCGCGGCGCTCGGCGAGCTGGCGGCGCGCGCGACGTTTTCCATGGCGCTTTGCATGGCCTCGGGCGAAAGCGCGGTGCCGATGGTCTGCAGCGCCACCAGGGTGGCGCGCTGGACCTCCAGGCCCTGGATGGTGGTGCGCAGCAAATTGGTGTTGAGCTGCAGCCAGCCTTCCACGGCCTTGAGGTCGTGGATGCGCTTGTCGACTTCCTCCAGGTTCATCGGCGGGGTCATGGCCTGCAGGCCCGGCATCAGCCCGCCGGGCATGCCGGCGGCGCTGCCCCACATCTTGCGGAGGAACTCGAAGCCGTTGGTGAAATCTGGGATCTGGCCGAACATCGTTTCGTCTCCGGGGGTCGGCAGCCGGCGGTGCCGGCTGCGGGGTCGAACTACATTAGTCGAACTGCATCAATCGAACTTCGGCGGCCGCTTCTGCCGCAGGCTCGCCACGCCTTCCTGTACATCGGGGCCGGCAAAGCCCATGAATTCAAGCGCCAGCGAACTGTCGAACGCCGGGCCCGCCATGCGCAGCCAGTTGTTGAGCGCGTACTTGGTCCAGCGGATCGCCGTTTGCGACCCGGCGGCCAGCCGGCGCGCCACGTCGAAGGCGCGCTCGACCAGTTCATCCTCGTCCACGGTCAGCGACACCAGCCCGATGCGCTCGGCCTCTTCGCCGCTCACCGACTCGCACAGCATCAGATAGTACTTTGCCTTGGCCATCCCGCACAGCAGGGGCCACACGATCGCGGCATGGTCGCCTGCCGCCACGCCCAGCCGCGTATGGCCGTCGACGATGCGCGCGGTCCTGGCCGCGATCGAGATATCGGCCAGCAGCCCGGCCACCAGCCCGGCGCCGACTGCCGGGCCGTGCATGGCCGAGACGATCGGCTTGTCGCAGTTGATGACGTTGTAGACCAGGTCCCGTGCTTCGTGCCACACCCGCGTGCGGGTGGCGAAATCGTTGGCCATGTCTTCCACCAGGGACAGGTCGCCGCCGGCGGAGAAGCCTTTGCCCTCGCCGCGGATCAGCGCCACGCGCACCTCGGGGTCGGCCGAGACGTCGCGCCAGATTTCCGCCAGTTCGCGGTGCATGTTGGCGTCGGCGGTGGCCAGCTTGCGGTTGGCGGACTGGTCCGCGCCCATCACGATTTCGAGGATGGGACCATGCCTGCGCAGGGTCAGCGCGCGGTAGCGGTCGTAGCGCGGCGACAACGGCGCGGCGTCGGGCTGGGGCAGCGGTGAGGATTGCGGAGCATCTTGCGGAGGGATTGCGGTCATGGGGGGAGCGATGGCGGTGGCCATTCCATAGTGGATCATGGTGGGACCGGGCCGCGCATCGCAGCCCGGGGGCGCCACCGGAGCCTGCGCTGCGGCGGCGCATAGTCGACGGCAATTAGTCAACCGGTCGGTCGGTCAATTATAAGCACTCCCCGTCCTGTCTCTGCTAATCGCCGGAAGTTTCTCGCGCGCGCGCTTCATTCACCGCAAAGTCCCGCTTTTCCAGCACGTGCTGGCGCAGTAGCGCTTACGCAGTCCTCAGCGCATTGGCTGGCCGCGTTCGACAAGGCGGGGGTTCCGGCCGGGCCCGTCCACTCCGTGGGCGAAGCCCTGAGTCACCCGCAAACGCTCGCGCGCGGCATGGTGGTTGAGCAGCAGCATCCCGAGGCGGGCCCGATCAAGACCATCGGGCTGCCCGTGAAGCTGTCCGAGACGCCGGCGCAATACCTGCGGCCGTCGCCCCGGCTGGGGGAGGATACGCGAGCGCTCCTTGCCGAAGGTGGCTATGGGGAGCGGGAGATCGCTGCCATGCTCGCGCAGGGCATCGTCATGGAACCGGCGGTGGCTTAGCGCGGGGCCGACACCAGCTGGTCGATAGCGCCGAATACCGAACGGCCCTGCGCGTCGAACATCTCGATCTTGACCGCGTCGCCGTACTTCATGAAGCCGGTGACCGGCTGGCCGCCATCGATGATCTCCAGCATGCGCTTCTCGGCGATGCAGCAGTAGCCCTTGCTGCGGTCGACGTTGGAGATGGTGCCGGAGCCCACGATGCTGCCCGCCCGCACATTGCGCGTCTTGCAGATATGGGCGATGAGCTGGCCGAAATCGAACACCATGTCGGTGCCGCAGTCGGGCGCGCCCACTTTCTTGCTGTTCCAGTGCACGGTCATCGGCAGGTGCACGCGGCGTTCGCGCCAGGCTTCGCCCAGCTCGTCGGGCGTGACCGCCACCGGCGAGAACGCCGTGGCCGGCTTGCTCTGGAAGAAGCCAAAGCCCTTGCCCAGCTCGGCCGGGATCAGGTTGCGCAGCGACACATCGTTGGCCAGCATGATGAGGCGGATGGCGTCGGCGGCCTGCTCGGGCTTGGCCCCCATCTTCACGTCGCCGGTGATGACGGCGATCTCGGCTTCGAAGTCGATGCCGAAGGCTTCGCTGGCGCACACGATATCGTCGTGCGGGCCGATCATGTCGTCAGAGCCGCCCTGGTACATCAGCGGGTCGGTCCAGAACTCGGGCGGCATCTCGGCGCCGCGCGCGCGGCGCACCAGCTCCACGTGGTTCACATAGGCCGAGCCGTCGGCCCACTGGTAGGCGCGCGGCAGCGGCGCCATGCAGGCCTTGGGGTCGAAGGCGAACGGATGGCGCGCGCGTCCCGCGTTCAGGGCGTCGTAGACGTCCTGCAACTGCGGCGCGTAGAAGTTCCAGTCGTCCAGCGCGTTCTGCAGCTTGCCGGCGACATCGTTGACGTAGTGGGCGGTCTTCAGGTCGCGCGAGACGACCACGAGCTGGCCGTCGCGCGAGCCGTCCTTGAGGGTGGCGAGTTTCATGTATGCAATGCGTTAGGAAAAAAGCGGCCCGCTAGTCTACCGTGATGCCCTTGGCCTTGATCAGTTTGCCCCAGCGCTCGGCTTCGGCATGGGCGTACTGGGCGAATTCCTCGGGTGTGCTGGATACCGGCTCCACGCCGATGCCTTCGAAGCGCTTCTGCACGTCGGCGCTCTTGAGCGCCTTTACCAGTTCGGCGTTCAGGCGCGTCACTACCGGCTTGGGCGTGCCGGCCGGCACCACCACGCCTTGCCAGGCATAGGCCTCGAAGCCGGGCACGCCGGCCTCGGCCACCGTCGGCACCGTGGGCAGCGCCGTCAGGCGCTTGGGCGTGGCCACGCCGAGGGCGCGCACCTTGCCAGCGGCGACGTTCTGCTGGCCGGACGCCAGGTCGAGAAACATCAGTTCCACCTGGCCGGCGAGCAGGTCCTGCACCGCCGGGGCAGCGCCCTTGTACGGCACGTGTGTCATCTTCGTCCTGGTCTGGTCCATGAACAGTTCCATGGCCAGGTGGTGCGGGCTGCCGGCGCCGGGCGAGGCGAAATTGACCTTGCCGGGATTCTTCTGCACATACTCGATCGCTTCCTTCAATGTGCGTGCGGGGAAGTTCGGCGTGGCGACCAGGATCAGCGGGAAGCGCGCCACCATGCTTACATGCACGAAATCCTTGTCGGCGTTGTAGGGCAGCTTCTTGTACAGCGAAGGATTGGCCGCCAGCGTGGCGGTATCGGCCGTCAGCAGCGTGTAACCGTCAGGCTTGCTGTGTGCCACGGCGTCGGCGCCGACGATGGTGGCCGCGCCCGGCCGGTTGTCGATCACCACCTGCTGGCCGAGTGCCGGCGTGATGGCCTGGCCCAGCGTGCGCGCCACCACGTCGGTGCCGCCGCCGGCCGGGTAGGGCACCACCCAGCGGATCGGCTGGGTGGGCCAGTTGTCCGCGGCGCGGGCGGGCAGCACGGCGGCTCCCAGCGCCAGCGTGGCAAGCAGCGGTACCGCGCAGGCGCGCCAGGCTTGCCGTGCGGGCAGCAGGGAAAAGGGGAAAAGGCGGGTCATCGTTGTCTCCTGTAGAAGTCGGCCGCGTCGCGCCATGTGCGTTGCATGGCGGCTGCCGCGCCGGGGTTGGCCGGTGCGGTGTCATGGCATCAGCGCCCGGCCTGTATAGCGGTGTTCAAAGTGCGTTCAAAGTCTACCGACGGTTTAAAAATTGGTAAATCGATTTCGCTATAGTAAATTTAGGTTCCAACCTGCGTGATCGTCTCGCCCGTATTATTCCGGGATGTGATTCGTGCATGGCTTATTCACCGTTTTTCCGCAAGTTGCCGCATGACCGAACTCGAAGAAGACGATTCCAAATTGCGTTCCGGCATCCAGTCGATCGAGGTTGGCTTCAAGTTGCTGCAGGCGCTGGCCGCGTCGCCGCGCGCCATGATGCTGCGCGACCTGGCCGCCGCCGCCGACATGAATCCGGCCAAGGCGCACCGCTACCTGGTCAGTTTCCAGCGGCTGGGCATGGTGGCGCAGGACCCGGTGGGCGGACGCTACGACCTGGGCCCATTCGCGCTGCAGCTTGGCCTCGCGGGACTGAACCGGCTGGATCCGGTCAAGAAGGCCCGCCCGATTCTGTCGCAGTTGCGCGACGAAATGGACCAGACCATCGGCATCGCCGTGTGGGGCAACCACGGCCCGACCATCGTGCATTGGGAGGAGTCGAGCCACCCGGTTACGGTAAGCCTGCGCCTGGGCGATGTCATGCCCATGCTCAACTCCGCCACCGGCCGCCTGTATGGCGCTTATCTGCCGAAACAACAAACGCGGCCGCTGGTAGAACGGGAACTGGCCGAGCGCGGCCATGACGATATTCCGGGCCTGCCGCGCTCGCTGGCCGACTACGACGCGGTCTGCGAGGACGTGCGGGTGCATGGCGCGGCGCGCATCAAAGGTGGCGTGCTACCGGGCATCAATGCATTCTCGATGCCGGTGTTCGACGCCAACGGCCATGTCGCGATGGCTTTGATCGTGCTCGGCGCGCAGAGCGTATTCGATGCAGAATGGGGCGGTACGGTCGATCGTCACGTACGCGACATCGCCCGGCAGATTTCTTCGGAGCTTGGTTATCTTGGTGGCAGCCCGACGAACGGGCCGAACGGCCTTTCCTGACAAGCCCGCCTCGCGCCGCGTGCGCTTGGCGCTCGCGCTTGCGCTCGTGCTGGCGGTGCACCTGTTGGTGGTGGTGGGCCTGATGCACCTTCCCGGCCCGCCGGGCGACCCGACCGCCATGCCGGCGATCGAGGCCATCCTGCTGCCGCCGCCGGAGCCGCCGGCCGCGAAAGCGCCGTCGCATCCGGCACCCGTTGTGCAGAAGCGGCCCGCCGCGCCGCGGCCGGAGGCAGCGCCAGAACCCGTCCCGGCCGAATCGCTCCCGGAATCCCACCCTGAGACGCCGGCCACCGCGGAGGCGCCGACGCTGCTGACTGCGCCTGGCTCCGGCCCGGCCATGGCGAGCGCCGGCGGCCAGGCCGGGCAGGGTGCCGCATCCGCGTCCGCGCCCGCGGCTGCGGACGCGGGCTTGCCGGCGGACGGCGTTCGCTATTCGCCGCCGCCGTCCAGGCTGCTGCACTACGCCAGCTTCGTCAACGGCGTACAGAATCCGGATGGCCTCATCCGCTGGCAGCAGGACGGAGCGCGCTATCTGCTTGCGGTGGAAACACGGGTGCTGTGGTTCCGTTTCAACTTCCACAGCAGCGGCGCACTCAGTGAACGCGGCCTGGCGCCGGAGCGCTATGAGGAGAACCGCCGCAACCGCAGCGAGGCGGCCCGCTTCGACCGCGCCGCCGGCGCCCTGGTCTTCGAGGGGCGCAACAAGCAGGTGCCCTTGCCCGCCGCGGGCCAGGACCGCTTCAGCGTATTCCTGCAACTGGTCGGGCTGGTCCGCGGAAATCCGCAGCGCTACGCCACGCCCGGCGTCACCGAAACCTTCGAGGTGGCGGATACGCGTGACCTGGAGCCGATGCAGGTGCAGTATGTGGGAGAGGAGGACGTCGACACCGGTCACGGAGCGGTACACGCCAAGCATTTCATGCGCCTGCCGCGGCATGCGGGCGATCGCCGGCGGGTGGAGGTGTGGCTGGCGCAGTCGCTGCAGTGGATGCCGGTGAAGCTGCGCCAGACGGAGCCCGACGGCACCCAGATCGAACTCGTCTACCGCGACAGCGAAGCGCTGCGCTGAGTCGTCAATGAGTCGTCAATGATTCGTCAAGCGGTGGCGCGTCGGTTGCCGCCGTGGTTCACCGCGTTTGCTCAACTTCCGGAGACCTGCCATGAGCGCCACCCAGCCACCGTCCGAGGCCCGCCGCGTCAGCGTGGGCGATATCAGCCTCCAGGTTCGCATCGACGGGGGCGATGGCCCGTGGGTGATCCTGGCGCACGCGCTGGGTGCCAACCATACCTTGTGGGACGCCACCGCGCGCCACCTGGCGCCGCGCTATCGCGTGCTGCGCTACGACCTGCGCGGGCATGGCCAGAGCGATGCGCCGATCGGCGCCTATTCGATGATCCGCATGGCCGACGACGTGGCCGCCCTGATGGATGCGCTGGCGGTGCCGGAGGCGCATTTCGTCGGCGTCTCGGTTGGCGGCATGATCGGGCAGACGATGGCTGTGCGGTATCCGGAGCGGTTGCTGTCGCTTACGCTGGTGGATACCGTCAACCGTACCCCGCTGGATGCCCACCCGATGTGGCATGACCGCATCGGCCACGTGGAGGCGCACGGCATGGCGGGCGTGGCTGACAGCACGCTGGAGCGCTGGCTGAGCGCGCCGTACCGGGCCGCGCATCCGGAGGAGGCGCAGCGCGTGCGCGAAATGATCCTGTCCACGCCCGTGCATGGCTATGTGGGATCGGGGCAGGCCATCATGGCATTCGACCTGGCCGGGGCGATCGCACGCATTCATTGCCCCACATTGGTGGTAGTCGGCGAGGAGGATCAGGGCGCGCCTCCGGAGATGGCGCGCGAGATTGCCGCGACCATCCCCGGCGCGCGCCTGGAAGTGTTGCCCCGGGCGGCGCACCTTGCCCATCTCGAACAAGCCGAGCGTTTTCACGCAGTGCTCGACGCTTTCCTTGGTAATGCGGCTTGTGGGGCACAGTGCGAGGCGCCCTGATGCGATATCCGGTAATTTCCAGCAATATCTTTCGAACATAACTCAAGAACTTGCTGACAGCGCCGTTGCCCAATGTAGTGAGGGAACGCTTAATTCCTGCGGTTCGCCGAAGCAAGAATCTTGAAAACACGGCAAACACCCTCAGCTTGGAGGTGAAATCGCGGAGGGCAACCGGCCAGTGTGCCGGTAATCGGAAGAATCATTGGCCCGCCGCTTACCCATGACAGCCAGGAGGTATGCCATGCAAATGATCTACAACAGCGACAATTACTGCATTGTCGAGTTTGGTGCGGATGTCGAGCATGCGCCTCTTGCCTCTGGCGGCTATGAAATCGTCGACAAGAACCTGAAACGCGAGATTTTCCTCGGCGGCCAGATGGCCGAGAGCTTTCGCGCGGACGTGCAACGTCTGATCGAGAGCGAGCCGTCGGTGGAAGAGGTGGACGATTTCCTTGGCAAGTTCGACACCGTGATGGTTCAGCCGCTGGTGATGCACTAGGCTTGTAGCCGCCTCTGCCGGTTCCTCGCTCAAGGGCGGCCGGCGAGTGAAACGGAAACGAGAAGCCCGCGCAATGCGCGGGCTTCTCGTTTTCAAGGCGCCGGTCCCCGGCGTTCCCAGTGTCTCTCAGTATTGTTCCCAGGGCAGGCCAGCATGGCGCCAGCCGTTGAGCGTATTGCGATGGCGTTCGGCGTCCAGGTCGCCCTCGAAGCCGTGCAGGACATTGTAGACCGTGGAGAACCCCGCGCCCTCCAGCGCTCTCGCGGCCGCTGTCGAGCGGTTGCCGCTGCGGCAGATCAGCAGCACAGGGCGGGCCGACGCCTGCCCCGCCAGCTTCTTCACCGACTGCACAAAATGCGGATTCACCTCCCAGTCCGGGCCATCGTTCCAGGGCACGTTGTGCGCCCCTTTCGGGTGTCCCACGAAGAGGTAGTCCATYTCGCTGCGGCAATCGATGAAGAGCGCATCGGGYGAYTCGCTGAGSAGAGTTTGCGCGTCGCCGGGACTAAGGTGTTGCATGGGAAAGGCTTCTCGGTAATGGGAAGGTTCCCCAGTGTAGGGCCGGGCGGTGCCATGCGGCAACCCGCGAGCGCCTTCGCGCGCACTGGCCTGCCCGCGTCCGTTATTCCGCAAACCATTGATGCAACTGATAAAATCGGACTCTTTTCCCTTGCTGTCGAGCCCCACATGAGCGCCGCCCCACGTCCCGCCTCGCTTCCTCCCGCGCGCCCCTATACCCGGGCGGCCAACCTGCCGGCCCTGCTGCGCGAGCGCATCCTGATCCTGGACGGTGCCATGGGCACCATGATCCAGCGCTACAAGCTGACCGAGGCGGACTACCGCGGCGAACGCTTCGCCGGGCACCATGTCGACGTCAAGGGCAACAACGAACTGCTGTTGCTGAGCCGCCCGCAGGTCATCAGCGAGATCCACGAGCAGTACCTGGCCGCCGGCGCCGACCTGATCGAGACCAACACCTTCGGTGCCACGGCCGTGGCGCAGGAAGACTACAAGATGGCGGACCTGGCGTACGAGATGAACGTCGTCGCCGCCAGGCTGGCGCGCGAAGCCTGCGACAAGTACAGCACGCCGGACAAGCCCCGCTTCGTGGCCGGCGCCTTCGGCCCCACGCCCAAGACCGCCAGCATCTCGCCGGACGTCAACGACCCGGGCGCGCGCAACGTGACCTTCGAGGAACTGCGCCATTCGTACTACGAGCAGGGCAAGGGTTTGCTGGAAGGCGGCGCAGACGTGTTCCTGGTGGAAACCATCTTCGACACGCTCAACGCCAAGGCCGCGTTGTTCGCTATCGACCAGTTGTTCGAGGACACTGGCGAGCGCCTGCCCGTGATGATCTCCGGCACCGTGACCGATGCCTCCGGCCGCATTCTGTCGGGCCAGACCGTCGAAGCGTTCTGGAACAGCCTGCGCCACGCCCGCCCGATCACCTTCGGCCTGAACTGCGCGCTGGGCGCCACGCTGATGCGCCCGTACATCGCCGAACTGGCCAAGATCTGCGACGCGGCCGTGTCGTGCTACCCCAATGCCGGCCTGCCCAACCCGATGAGCGATACCGGCTTCGACGAAACCCCGGAGGTCACGTCGTCGCTGGTGGAAGAGTTCGCCGCGTCCGGCCTGGTCAACCTGGTGGGCGGCTGCTGCGGCACCACGCCCGAGCACATCGCCGCCATCGCGCGGAGCGTGGCCAGCAAGAAGCCGCGCGCCTGGCCTGGCCAGTACCGCGACGGCGACGACCGTGCCGCCGCCTGAACATGCATCGCGAGCCCACAGAACAAGATCAAGCCATGACCAACGATACCCTGCCGTCGCGCCCGATGCGCCTGTCCGGCCTCGAGCCTTTCACCATCGATGAGGACACGCTCTTCGTCAACGTCGGCGAGCGKACCAACGTCACCGGCTCCAAGGCCTTCGCCCGCATGATCCTCAACGGCCAGTTCGACGAGGCGCTGGTGGTGGCCCGCCAGCAGGTCGAGAACGGCGCGCAGATCATCGATATCAACATGGACGAGGCCATGCTGGACTCGAAGGCCGCCATGGTGAGGTTCCTCAACCTGATCGCCTCCGAGCCCGATATCGCGCGCGTGCCCATCATGCTGGACTCGTCCAAGTGGGAAGTGATCGAGGCCGGCCTGCAATGCGTGCAGGGCAAGCCCGTGGTGAACTCGATCTCGCTTAAGGAGGGGGAGGAGCAGTTCCGTCATCACGCCGAGCTGATCCGCCGCTATGGCGCCGCTTCCGTGGTGATGGCCTTCGACGAGCAGGGCCAGGCCGATACCTTTGCCCGCAAGACCGAGATCTGCAAGCGCAGCTACGACATCCTGGTCAACGAAGTTGGCTTCCCGCCGGAAGACATCATCTTCGACCCGAACATTTTCGCGGTGGCGACCGGCATCGAGGAGCACAACAATTACGCGGTGGACTTCATCGAGGCCACCGCCTGGATCAAGCAGAACCTGCCGTACGCCAAGGTCAGCGGCGGCGTGTCCAACGTGTCGTTCTCCTTCCGCGGCAACGATGCTGTGCGCGAGGCCATCCACACCGTGTTCCTGTACCACGCCATCAAGGCGGGCATGGACATGGGCATCGTCAACGCCGGCCAGCTCGGCGTGTACGACCAGCTCGACCCCGAACTGCGCGAGCGCGTGGAAGACGTGGTGCTCAACCGCCGCGAGGACAGTACCGATCGCCTGCTGGAGATCGCCGACCGCTACAAGGGCGGCGGCGCGAAGAAAGAAGAAAACCTGCTGTGGCGCGGCACCCCGGAGAATCCGGTGCCGGTGGCCGACCGCTTGTCGCACGCGCTGGTGCATGGCCTGACCACCTTCATCGTGGAAGACACCGAGGAAGTGCGCCAGCACGTGGAAGCGCGCGGCGGCCGCACGATCGAGGTGATCGAAGGCCCGCTGATGGATGGCATGAATATCGTGGGCGACCTGTTCGGCGCCGGCAAGATGTTCCTGCCGCAGGTGGTCAAGAGCGCTCGCGTGATGAAGCAGGCCGTGGCTCACCTGCTGCCCTACATCGAAGAAGAGAAGCGCCTGCTGGCCGAGGCCGGCGGCGACGTCAAGGCACGCGGCAAGATCGTCATCGCCACCGTCAAGGGCGACGTGCACGACATCGGCAAGAACATCGTCTCGGTGGTGCTCCAGTGCAATAACTTCGAAGTGGTCAACATGGGCGTGATGGTCCCGTGCAACGAGATCCTGGCGCGCGCCAAGGTCGAGGGCGCGGACATCGTCGGTCTGTCCGGGCTGATCACGCCGTCGCTCGAGGAAATGGCCTACGTCGCTTCCGAGATGCAGCGCGACGACTACTTCCGCATCAAGAAGATCCCGCTGCTGATCGGTGGCGCCACCACCTCGCGCGTGCATACCGCGGTCAAGATCGCGCCGCACTACGAAGGCCCGGTGGTCTACGTGCCGGACGCCTCGCGCTCGGTCAGCGTGGCGTCGAGCTTGCTGTCCGACGAGGGCGCGACCAGGTACCTGGACGAGCTGAAGACCGACTACGAGCGCATCCGCCACCAGCACGCCAACAAGAAGGCCACGCCGATGGTGTCGCTGGCGAAGGCCCGCGCCAACAAGACGCCGGTGGACTGGAACGCCTACGTGCCACCCAAGCCGAAATTCATCGGTCGTCGCATCTTCCGCAACTACGACCTGACCGAGCTGGCCAACTACATCGACTGGGCGCCGTTCTTCCAGACCTGGGACCTGGCCGGCAAATTCCCCGACATCCTCAATGACGAGATCGTCGGCGAATCCGCCCGCCGCGTGTTCTCGGACGGCAAGGCCATGTTGTCGCGCCTGATCCAGGGCCGCTGGCTGACGGCCAACGGCGTGCTGGCGCTGCTGCCGGCCAACACCGTCAACGACGACGATATCGAGATCTACACCGACGAGACCCGCAGCCAGGTCGCGCTGACCTGGCACAACCTGCGCCAGCAGAGCGAGCGTCCGGTGATCGACGGCGTGATGCGGCCCAACCGGTGCCTCGCCGATTTCGTCGCGCCCAAGGACAGCGGCGTCGCGGACTACATCGGCGTGTTCGCCGTCACCGCCGGCATCGGCGTGGACAAGAAGGAAGCGCAGTTCGAGGCCGACCACGACGACTACAGCGCGATCATGCTCAAGTCGCTGGCCGACCGCCTGGCCGAAGCCTTCGCCGAATGCCTGCACGAACGCGTGCGCAAGGATCTGTGGGGCTACGACGCCGGCGAGGTGCTGACCAACGAGCAACTGATCGCCGAAAGCTATCGCGGCATCCGTCCGGCCCCGGGCTATCCGGCCTGCCCGGAACACACCGTCAAGGGCCCGATGTTCGACTATCTCAATACGGCCGAGATCGGCATGGGCATCACCGACTCGCTGGCGATGACGCCCGCGGCCTCGGTGAGCGGCTTTTACCTGGCGCATCCGGAGTCCACGTACTTCTCCGTGGGCAAGATCGGACAGGACCAGCTCGACGACATGGTGGCGCGCCGTGGCGAAGAACGCAGCGTGCTGGAGCGCGCGCTCGCGCCTAACCTGTAACCGCATGCGTGCGGCGGCGGCGGCGTTTTGTGCCCCCGCGCCGCCGCAAGCCGTTGGGCAAGCAGGGGAAAAGCTTCTCCGGGCCTGCCGATGTGACTTTGTAAGTTCTTCACCACTCCTTACAAGGCATTACATCTCCTAACAGACCGCGCGGCTCCGCATCCCTAGACTGAGGGCTCACATCAAGTGAACACCGCAGCGAATGTTTCGCGGCGGCGCAAACTGCCAGGAGCCTCTCAATGAATAAACTGCTGATCTCCCTTTCCGCTCTCTCGATCGCTGCCGCTTCCTCGCTGGCCATGGCGCAAGGTACCGGCGTTGATGCGAAGGCTGGTGCCACCGGCGCCATCTCGGCGCCCGCGGTCAGCGCGCCCGCAGACAAGGGTGCGGCGGCTGGCGCAGGCGTGAACGCCGGCCTGGACGCCAAGGCAGACGCTGCTACCGGCGCGCAGGCAAAGCCCACCGCCAAGACCAAGAAGCACACCAGCCACGCCAAGAGCAAGAAGGGCGAAGCCGCGGCCGACACCAGCGCGGCCGCCGATACCGGCGCGGCGACCAAGGTCCAGTAAGCCTGGGCCGGCAAGCCTGGAGCGCGCCGAGCGGTGCGCGGCCGGGCTGGAACGAAAGGGACGGGTTCAACCCGTCCCTTTTTCGTTCGCGCGGCCTGCACGGGGCGTGTCAGCCTTACACCGACATTCGCGCGGCTTTGCAAGCTCTACAATGCATTAGCCCCGCCGCTCCCGAGAGCTGGGGCATCCATGCCCAGGGAGAATCCCATGATTCGCGTTTTGATCGCCGACGATCACCAGATCGTGCGCGCTGGTCTGCGCCAGTTCATTGCCGACGAGCCCGATATCCGGGTGGAAGGGGAAGCTGCCAGCGGCGACGAAGTGATGACGCGCCTGCGTGAGCTCGAGTTCGATGTCGTGGTACTCGATATCTCGATGCCCGATCGCAATGGCATCGACGTGCTCAAGCTGCTGCGCCAGCGGCATCCCGACCTTCCGGTGCTGATCCTTTCCACCTATCCGGAAGACCAGTACGCCATCAACCTGATTCGCGCCGGCGCGTCCGGCTACCTGACCAAGGAAAGCGCGCCTGACGACCTGGTCAAGGCGATCCGCACCGTGGCCCAGGGCCGGCGCTATGTCAGCGCGAACGTGGCGGACCTGCTCATTGGCGGGCTGGATAAGCCGACCAATCAGCCGCTGCACCAGACCTTGTCCAAGCGCGAGTTCCAGATTTTCTGCAAGCTTTCGCGCGGCCAGTCGGTCTCGGTGATCGCCGAGGAACTGTTCCTGAGCGTCAAGACGGTAAGCACGTACCGCTCGCGCATTCTCGAAAAGATGGGCATGAAGACCAATGCCGACCTGACCTACTACGCCATCAAGAACGGTCTGGTGGAGTAGGCGGCGCGGGCGCGATGCCCATTCCCCTGCGTTTGCTATCCTGCGTGGCCCGCCTCCGGATGCCGCCCGCGGTGGCCCTGCAAGCCGTGGATGCGGCGTTGCCGGAACGGAAATCCCCCGCCCGCGCGGCGCCGCTGTAGGACGGACGCCGATAGTTTCTCTCCATACTCTGTTGCTACCATTAAGTCATGTTGGATCAAGCCGCAGCCCCTTCGTATCGAGCGCTGCGGGTCCTGCTAATCGAGGACTCGGCGGTCTTGCGAGGTATGTTGCTTGAATACCTGAGCGCATTCCCGTTTGTCGAGACTGTCGATTGGGCGGATACCGAAAGCTCGGCGCTGCGCCTCTACGAGGCGGGCAAGTACGAGGTCGTCATCGTCGATCTGCAATTGCGGCAAGGCAATGGCATCAATGTACTTCGTGCCATGCAGAAGACCCACGCATCTGGCATCCGCATCGTGTACACCAATCACGCCCAGGTGCCCACTTACCGGCGCCAGTGCACCGAGGCCGGGGCGGACTATTTTTTCGACAAGTCGCTCGAACTTGAGCAGGTGTTCCGCGTCATCGAGGAATACGCGCAGTCGGGCGATTGAATTGTTCGCGTTCTTGTCTTGGGACGGTGGCATTGGATGACGCATCAGATCAGTCCGGCAGTACCGGTAGTCCCTATCGCGGCCATGCCGCGTCAACCTAGAGCAAGGAGAAGATCATGAGAAAGCTGATGGCGCTGTGTGCCCTGGCGGTTGTCGTCCTGGTGACCGGTTGCAACACGATGRCCGGCGCCGGCAAGGATATCGAAAAGGGCGGCGAGAAGGTGCAAGGCGCCGCCGAGAGCACCAAGCAGAAAATGTAAGGCGCGAATCGCTGCGCCCGGACGGGCACGGCAAAGCAAAAGGGGCTCCGCGGGGCCCCTTTTTGCTTTGGCTGGTCGTATTACGGCCCAGTATCCTGGCCCTGCTGGCGCGGCGCCTCGCCGCCGGGCGTGGCCGTGGGTGTGCCGGCTGGCGTGCTTGCGGCCATGCTCGCCGGGGCGACCACCGGCGTATCCGGCGGCGCACTTTCAGGCTCATGATCGCCGAAATCGTCATCTTCCTCGCGCGGCGGCGCTACGATGGCATCGGTGAGCGGCACCTCGACCCGGATGGTCACGCCCGCGCCGGCCTCCGAGCGGATGTCCAGCGTGCCGCCCAGCGCAATCACGCGCTGCTCCATGCCCAGCAGGCCGTGGTGGCCAACGCTGCGCCGCGATTCGAAGTCCGCCGGCAGCCCGCGCCCGTTGTCGCTCACGGTCAGCAGAAGCACGCCGTCGGCGCAATCCAGCGTAATGGCCACGCGCCTGGCATCGGCATACTTGCTCGCGTTGGTCAGCGACTCCTGCACGATACGGTAAAGCGCGATGGCTGCGTCGTCGCGCAGCGGCGGCACCGCTTCGGCAAGCTGCACATCCGAGTCCCACTGGTTGCGCGCGGCGACCTCCTCCACCAACTGGCCGATGGCTTCCTTCAGGCCCAGGTTGAGCAGCACCGTGGGGCGCAGGTCTTCGATCAGGCGCCGCTTGATCTGGATGCCCTGGTCGACATGCAGCATCACGCGGGTGAGTTTTTCCGCCACGTCGGGATGGGATTCCTGTATGCGGCGGCGCACCCAGTGCATATCGAGCTTGGTGGCGGTCAGGATGGCGCCGAGTTCGTCGTGCAGCTCGCGCGCCAGCCGCGTCTTCTCGTCCTCGGTAACACGTTGCAGGTGAGAGGCCAGTGCCGATAGCTGGCGGGTGCGCGCGCGCACCATGCTGTCCAGACGCGCGCTTTCTTCTTCCAGCTCGCTGCGCGCGGCTTCCGATACCGCCATGCGCCGCGAATGCTGCAAGCCCACCACGATCAGCAGCACGATATTGATGGCGGTCAGCAGGCCAATGCCGTAACGCGACAGCGCGAGGTCGCGGTCGGCATACTCCAGGCTTTGCGACACCGATCCGGCTTCGCGCTGGAGCAGTGCCTCCAGCCCGCGCCGCGCGTTGTCCATGGTCTGCTTGCCGAAGTCGGTGCGCACCAGGTCCAGCGCCACTTCCACGTCGCGCTTGCCGTAGATCAGCGTCAGGTCCATCTCGGTCAGCTTGCGGTTGACGGCGGTAGACGCCTGCGTGAACAGCTGGAGCGCTTCCGCGTCGTCCGCGTAGCGGTTGCGCAGTGCGCTCATCAGCGCATTGATGCGGGGCAATGCCTGGTAATAGGGTTGCAGGTAGCTCTCCTTGCCTGTCAGCAGGAAGCCGCGCTGGCCCGCCTCGGCATTGACCAGCTCGCCAAGCAGTGCGGTGATCTGGCCCTGCACCTGCTGCGACTGGATAACCTGCGTATATCCCTGTCGCAAGCGGATGTTGCCCGCCTCGGAGGCGATCAGCACCACTACGGTAAGCACGATGCCGCCCGCTAGCAGCAAAGTGGAGCGCAACATTGACTGCTTGAACATTGTCGTTTCCCGAAAACGGGTGCCTGGCCGGTGGGCGTTCCCGCGCCGCGTGGCGCGGGGCGAGGTCCGGGCCAGGCATGCACCCTGTCGGCGTCGATGGAAGCACATCGACGGCCCCCGGTCAACCTGCAGTGCGCGGCCGCTGCGCGCGAGGCCGCGCCAATCCGGATCCTGTAGGAATTGGCTGACAAGGGAATCGGTGCGCCATCGGTGTCTGCGCGGCGAGGCGGTTTCTACCATGTAGCCATGACCTTGCGCGGTCTCGCGCAAGCCAGCGAGGGAAGAGGGAGAACGTCAATGCTGAAATGGGCGCTTATTTTCGCTGTGGTTTCCGTGGTCGCCGGCCTGCTTGGATTTACAGGTATCGCTGCCGGCGCCGCCGGCATTGCCAAGATCCTGTTCTTCATCTTCCTGGTGCTGTTCGTACTGTTCCTTGTCCTGGGCGTGACCGTGYTCAAAGCGGTGAAATAGCCAGGCGCCAGGTGCTGCCACTTGCCAGGCCCGCGCCGCGTGGCGCGGTAGCGCAATTCACTTAGGGAGCCATCACCATGTTGCACTACGCAGTCGTGTTCTTTGTCATCGCCCTGATTGCCGCCGTGTTCGGCTTTGGGGGCATCGCAGCAGGCGCGGTCGAAATCGCCAAGATCCTGTTCTTCATCTTCCTGGTGGTCGCCCTTGTGACCTTCGTGATCGGCCTGGTCAGGCGCTAGGCGGAGGCGGAGCACAGCACGAACGGAATCACAGAGCGTCCTCAGACGAAACGGAGATAAGGCGATGCTGACCAACAACCCGAAGGTCCGAAAGGAAGTGAACCACCTGGCCGATAGTGCCGAGAGCACGGTCCGCCAGATCAGGCATGCCGCGCGCGATACCCGCGATGCTGCGGGGCCGGTTGCCGGCGAGGTCAGGGCACTGATCGCGCAACTCGAGCAAACCATGGAAGTGCTGGGGCGCGAAGGCTCGTCCGAAGCCGTGCAGGCAGGACGCCGGCTGCATGAGCGCACGCGTGCACTGGGCGGCCACCTGCGCCGTGCCACGCTGGATGGCGCAAGCCGGGCACGAGAGCGCGTCGACCACGCCGTGGACGGGGTTCAGCAGAGCGTGGCTGCATCGCCACTGAAGGCGATCGGCATAGCAGCGGCTGTGGGCGCATTCGTCGGTTTGCTGCTGGCTGCCAACGGACGCAACAGAGAGGACTGATGCGCCGCGTCCGACCGCACCGAAGCACGCACTGAAACAGGTCGAAGCCCATCGTAATTGCGCAGGCCTGGCAGAGCCCATTCCCCAATCCCACAGGAGCATGATCGCCATGGACACCCCGGTTACAGAGAAGCCCGCCGTCGGCAAAGGCAAGAACCAGCAGTCCCGGAACGAGAAAGGCGTGAGCGGCGGCTTCCTGTCCGACGTCAAGACATTGCGCGAGCGCGCCCGCAAGCATATGGAGGATGGCGCCGTCACGCAGGACTACGGCGCGGACCGCACTACCGTGCTGAAGCTCCTCAACGAGGCGTTGGCCACCGAACTGGTCTGCGTACTGCGCTACCGGCGCCACTACTTCATGGCCAAGGGAATTCACGCCGAGCCGGTTGCCGCCGAGTTCAAGGTCCACTCCGACGAAGAACAGGGCCATGCCGACCGCATCGCGGCGCGCATCGTACAGCTTGGCGGGGCGCCCGATTTTTCGCCGGACACCCTGTCGGCGCGTAGCCACTCCGAATACGTCGAGGCCGGATCGTTGACCGACATGATCAGGGAAAACCTGGTGGCCGAGCGTATTGCCATCGAGAGCTATCGGGAGATGGTGCAGTACATGGGCGATCGCGATCCGACCACGCGCCGCATGCTGGAAGAAATCCTTGCAGTCGAGGAAGAGCACGCGGACGAACTTGCGGACTTGCTGGTCAAGGGCTAGCAATCCGGCGCCGTTAGTGATTCATGCGCCTCATCGAATAAAGCGATTCTTCCCCCTTCCGGATCGACTCCCTGATCCGGCGCGCCCGGCCAGGAACATTGGCCGGGCCATTTTTATGTCAATCCGGGATTTCGGGCGGAGGGGGGAGGCGGTGCGAGGGCGAAGCTAGAATGCGCCGCCAGCGGAAAGGGTGCCGGCGGCAAGGGCACTGCCGCGGCGGGGGCGCCGCCAGGCGGCGCCTGCCTCCGCTACTATGGGCTGTTCAGGTCCGGTGCGGCGCCTACACGCCCCACATGACCTCGGTGTTCTCGCGCAGGGAAGCGCGCAGCATGTCGAGGAATGGGTAGGCCCGCTGGCCCAGGTGCAAGGGCTCCTCCTCCTGGTCCTCCTCCTGCTTGCCCGGTGATACCGACGACTCGGCCGGGTGCACCTTCTTGGCGTCCGTCACCGCGGCTTCCAGTTTGTGGATGCAGCGGGGCAGTTCCTCGGTGGTGATCACCCCGCGCTCTCCCAGGTGCTTGCCGATAATCCCCAGGAGCGTGACGGCAAGATCCCTCATCATGATGAGGTCTTGCGACGCGTGGGATTTGAAGGTGATCAGCATGATTTATCCTTTCCTTGGCGTACAGCGAAGTACATGACCGCGCGGCTTGTCCGGGACTCGGTCCAGGGGGCGCAACGGCCGGTTTCAGGCCCGCTGCATGATGTCAGCATAGCACCTGATAAAATTCCGCGTTCTGCAATTCATTRCCTGCCACGCGGCGCGGCCTCCACATGCCGCCCGTGACGGTGCCGCCGCTTCCGGACCGCCGCGGCGGCACCAGACAACCGCCTCAGGGCCACGACATCCATGCTGCCAGTTCAGACCACCAACCTTGCCGCTGCGTTCAACGACGCGGTGCGCGCACTCGCTCCGGCCGACGCCGCCCTGCCCGCTGCCACCTTCGAACGCCCCAAGGTGGCCGCCCACGGCGACCTGGCCTGCAACCTCGCCATGCAGGTTGCCCGCTCGCTCAAGCGCAACCCGCGCGAGCTGGCCCAGCAGATTGTCGATGCGGTCAAGGCCGATGCGCGTACCGCCGGCCTGGTGGCCGGGCTTGAGATTGCCGGTCCCGGCTTTATCAACCTGCGCCTGACGCCGGCCGCCAAGGCCGACGTGCTGCGCGCGGTGCTCGAGCAGGGCAACCGCTATGGTGCCCAGGAGCAGGGCGCGCGCGGCAAGGTGCTGGTCGAGTTCGTCTCGGCTAACCCGACCGGTCCGCTGCACGTGGGCCACGGCCGCCAGGCGRCGCTGGGCGATGCGCTTGCCAACCTGCTGGACTGGCAGGGTTTCGCCGTGCACCGCGAGTTCTATTACAACGACGCCGGCGTGCAGATCCAGACCCTGGCGACCTCCGTGCAGGCGCGTGCCCGCGGCCTCAAGCCGGGAGATGCCGGCTGGCCTGAATCGGCCTACAACGGCGACTATATCGCCGACATCGCCGCCGACTTCCTGGCCGGCAAGACCGTGCGCGCATCCGACGGCGACGCCGTGACGGCCTCCGGCAACGTCGAGGACATCGAGTCGATCCGCAAGTTTGCCGTGGCCTACCTGCGCAACGAGCAGGACATCGACCTGCGGGCGTTCGGCGTCAAGTTCGACCGCTACTACCTGGAATCGTCCCTCTACAGCGACGGCAAGGTAGAGGCCACGGTGAAATCGCTGGTGGACAAGGGCAAGACCTACGAGAACGAGGGCGCGCTGTGGCTGCGCACCACCGACGACGGCGACGACAAGGACCGCGTCATGCGCAAGGGCGACGGCACCTATACCTACTTCGTGCCGGACGTGGCCTACCACACCAGCAAGTGGGAGCGCGGCTTCACCAAGGTCATCAACGTGCAGGGCAGCGACCACCACGGCACCATCGCGCGCGTGCGCGCGGGACTGCAAGGGCTGGAAATCGGCATCCCCGTGGGCTACCCCGACTACATCCTGCACAAGATGGTCACCGTCATGAAGAACGGCGAGGAGGTCAAGATCTCCAAGCGCGCCGGTTCCTATGTGACCGTGCGCGACCTGATCGAATGGAGCAACGGCGCGGAAGGCGGCGAGACCATCCGCGGCTGCCTGGAAGCCGGCGTGGCGGACTGGCCCGAGCACTTCACGCGCGGGCGCGATGCGGTGCGCTTCTTCCTGCTGTCGCGCAAGGCGGACACGGAATTCATTTTCGATGTCGACCTCGCGCTCAAGCAGAACGACGAGAACCCGGTGTATTACGTGCAGTACGCCCATGCCCGGATCTGCTCGATCTTCGAATCCTGGGGCGGCGCCGACTGGGAAGCCAAGCTTCCCGCGCTGGCCGGCGCCGACCTGGCGCCCGTGACCGGCCCCGATGCCACCCCGCAGGCGCTCGCGCTGGGCCAGCGCCTGGCCGATTTCCCGGACATGCTGGCGGCGGCGGCGGACGAACTGGCGCCGCACGCGGTCGCCTTCTACCTGCGGGACGTGGCGGGCGATTTCCATGCCTTCTATAACTCCGACCGCGTGCTGGTGGATGACGAGGCCGTCAAGCTGGCCCGTCTGGCGATGCTGGCCGCGACGCGGCAGGTGTTGCGCAACGGGCTGGCGGTGATCGGTGTCTCGGCGCCGCAACGGATGTAAACGCCCCGCGCCGGGGGCTCCCCCCCTGGCACGGGCAAGCGTGTCGTCTTGACCACAGACAGTGATGCCGGGATTGGCGCAGGCTCTATAATCGCGCCATCACGCTAGAGGAATTCATGCAACAGCAACGCAAGCGCGCCCTGCGCAATGCCAGCCGCGCCCCGCAGCGCGGAGGTACGTTCCTGGGACTGGTGCTGGGCCTGATCGTCGGCCTGGCGATCGCGGTAGTGGTCGCCCTGTACATCACCAAGTCGCCGGCGCCATTCCAGCAAAAGGGCGCTCAGAAGCCGTCCGAGCCCGGCAATATCGTCAGCAACCTGCCGGCCCCGGCGCAGGAAGCCCCGACGGATCCCAACAAGCCGCTGTGGAGCAAGACGCCGGCCAAGCCCGTCGGGCCTGCCGCCGAGCCCGAGCAGCCCGCCGGTCCGGCGCCCACGGTGAAGCCGCCTGAGCGCCAGCCCCCGGTGGCCGCCAACCGGCCCGCCGAAAAACCGGCTGAGAAGCCGACCGAGAAGCCGACCGAGAAGCCCGCGGAAAAACCGGCCGAGAAGCCCGCGCAGAAACCGGCGGAAAAGGCCGCCGAGAAGCCGGCCGAGAAGCCCGTCGCCGACCCGATCGCCGAGATCGCCCAGGCCGATGCCAACAAGGTCGGCTACCTGCTGCAGGTGGGCGCCTTCCGTTCGCAGGACGACGCTGACCGCCAGAAGGCCAACCTGGCCATGCAGGGTTTCGAGGCCAAGGTGACCGAGCGCGACGTCAATGGTGTCAAGCTCTATCGCGTGCGCCTGGGGCCGTTCAACAAGATCGAAGATATGAACCGCGCGCGCGACCGGCTGCAGTCGTCGGGCTTCGAAGCTTCGGTGATCCGTTTTACCAAGCAGTAACAACCCGGGGCGTTCGCTGAACCGGAACGCCCCGCCGCTGTCATACGCTCATTGCCCATTTTCGAAAGCCGCGCCATATGAAGAAACTCGCCACCTTGTTCGCCACGCTGGTCGCTGTGACCGGTTTCCTGATGACCGCACCTGCCCAGGCAGCCACGCCCACCTCGGGCAAGGAATATCAGGTCCTGAAAGCGCCGCAGCCCGTCGCGCCGGGCAAGATCGAAGTCACCGAGTTCTTCTGGTACGGCTGCCCGCACTGCTTCGATTTCGAGCCCGAGCTGGAAGCCTGGGTGAGCAAGCAAGGCAAGGACGTCGTGTTCAAGCGCGTGCCGGTGGCCTTCCGCGACGACCTGCTGCCGCACACCAAGATCTTCTATGCGCTGGAATCCCTCGGCAAGCTTGACGCCATGCACAGCAAGGTCTTCAGCGCCATGCACGTCGACCGCAAGCGCATGCTGGACCCGAACGAGATCGCCGACTTCATGGCCAAGAACGGCATTGACCGCAAGGCGTTCCTCGACGCCTACAACTCGTTCTCCGTGACCACCAACTCGCAACGCGCCAACAAGATCGCGGACGCCTACAAGATCGACGGCGTGCCGACCATCGTGGTGCAGGGCAAGTACGTGACCTCGCCGTCCATCGCCGGCACCAAGGGCGCGGCCATCCAGACCTTGGATTACCTTGTCGGCCAGGTCCGCGACAAGAAGATGTAAATTCCCTGCGGCGGCCAGCCCTGGCCGCCAGCGGTCGACCGGCACCGCCGGCGCCGGCGTGGCGCAGCGGCGTCCGGCCCGCGCCGGGATGGGGCTGTCGGCATGAACAGTGTTGCAGTTTCCCCAGGACCCACCCGATGCGAGCACTGAAAGTCTTTCTTACCGGCGCGTCGAGCGGACTCGGCCAGGCCCTGGCGCGCGAGTACGCCGCGCAGGGCGCCATCCTCGGACTGGTTGGCCGGCGCGAAGACGTGCTGCGCGAATTTGCCCGCAGCCTGCCCAACCCCAACGCCGTGCGCGTTTATGCCGCGGACGTGCGCGATGCCGCCGCCATGCAGCTCGCCGCTCAGGACTTCCTCGATCATTTTGGCTGTCCGGATGTGGTGATCGCCAACGCCGGCGTATCGGTCGGCACCGTGGCCAGCGAGCGCGAGGATCTTGAAGCTTTCCGCATGGTGATGGACACCAACTGGTTCGGCGTGCTCACTACCTTCCAGCCGTTCATGCAGCCCATGCGCGAGCGCGCTCCCGGCGCCGGCGGCTGGCGGGGCACGCTGGTCGGCATTGCCAGCGTGGCCGGCGTGCGCGGGCTGCCCGGCGGCGGCGCCTACAGCGCCTCCAAGTCCGCCGTGATCAAGCTGCTCGAAAGCCTGCGCCTGGAACAGCGCCGCGAGCGCATCCGCGTGGTCACCATCGCACCCGGCTATATCCGCACGCCGATGACCGAGCACAATCCCTATCGCATGCCTTTTCTGATGGATGCCGACGTATTCGCCCGCAAGGCGGTGCGTGCCATTGCCGCAGGCCGCCGCTTCGCCGTGCTGCCGTGGCAGATGGGCGTGGTGGCGTCCATCCTGCACCTGATGCCGCGCTGGCTTTACGATGCGCTTTTCTCGCGCGCGCCGCGCAAGCCGCGCAGCCAGGACAAGCAGTCATGACCTGGCAGGATGCCGCAGGCGTCTTGCATGGCCCCGCTGCCGGGGAGGTGCGTATCGCTTCGCTGGTGCCATCGGTGACGGAGCTGTTGTTTGCGCTGGGGCTGGGGCCGCAGGTGGTGGCGCGCACTGGCTTTTGCATTCATCCCGAGCCTGCCGTGCGTGCCGTTGCCAAGGTGGGCGGCACCAAGGATGTCAAGCTTGAGCGCCTGAGGGCGCTGGCGCCTACGCATGTGGTGGTCAATATCGATGAGAACCGCCGCGAGACGGTCGATGAGATCCGGGGGTTCGTTCCGCATGTGATCGTGACTCACCCGTGTGCGCCTGAGGATAATCTTGCGCTTTATCGCTTGCTTGGCGGCATTTTCGGCCGGGTTGCCGAAGCTGAGTCGCTATGCGAGGCGATGGAGTTCGAGCTGGCGCAGGTGCGTGGCCGGATTTGGCCCGGGCGCAAGGTGCTGTATGCGATCTGGCAGGATCCGTGGATGACGGTGTCCAGGGATACCTATATCAGTCGCATGCTGGCGTTGGTCAACTGGCAGACCTGGCCTTCGGCGCGAGCCATGCCGGAAGCCTGTGTCGACGGGGATTGCAGCCGGCCCAATACGGCGGACACCCGCTATCCGAGTTTTCGCTGGAGCGAGGGGCTGGTGCGGGAGATTGATCTGGTTTTGCTTTCCAGTGAGCCTTATCGGTTTACCGAGGCGCATGTGGATGCGCTGGAGCGGCAGATCGGGAAGGAGGTTTTGCTGATCGATGGGGAGATGGTTTCGTGGTATGGGAGTCGGGCTGTTGAGGGGGTTGGGTATTTGGCGCGGTTTGCGGCTGGCTGACTTCGAAGTTAAAGGCTTAAAGTCAAAGACAGTTTCACCACCCCTGCGGGGCGGCGACCTACTTTCTTGTCTTGCCAAGAAAGTAGGCAAAGAAGGCGCGCCGGATGGGGCGCCCCCCCCCTCGCCCCATACGGCCTGGTACACCTTGATGGCTCGCTTCGCATTGCGCTGGGGGGCGGCCCGCCTTTCGGGCGCGCCACATGGCTACTGCCGGTTGGCTATGCTGTTTTCGGTCCGTATGCCTAGCCCGGGACTTCGATGTCAGGCCAACATCCTGAACCTGACTACGCCGTCGGCCCCGACTTCCCGGCTGACTTCCCCCGCGTGCCACAACAGGTGCAAGTGGGCCAGCGCTTCGCCCATCGCGAACGTCATCTGGTGAATATCAAATTGCCGCTTGAACATGACGCCGACGATGTCATGCGCATTGCACGGCTTTTCCGCGCAGGCCGCGCGCGTCTCGGCCAGGCGGTCTACATGGTGCTCGCGCAGTTGCCTGATCCGCGTATGCAGGTTCCGGAAGGGCTTGCCATGCGACGGGAGGATCAGCACATCCTCGGGCAGCGGCTCGTACTTGCCGAGGGAGTCCAGGTATAGCTTGAGCGGATTGGCTTCCGGTTCCATGTCGAACACGCTGACATTGGTGGAGATGCGCGGCAGCACCATGTCGCCGGAAATCAGCACATTGATGCCGGCGTTGTATAGCGCGACGTGTTCGGGCGCATGGCCAAAGCCGGTGATCACGCGCCAGCCGGACCTGGCGGGGTCGGTGCCGATATTGACGATATCGCCGTCCATCATGCGCCGGTACTGGGTGGGCAGGTCGGGCACCAGCGA
Source organism: Cupriavidus sp. 05N39 (assembly GCF_056397325.1). Classification (NCBI taxonomy): domain Bacteria; kingdom Pseudomonadati; phylum Pseudomonadota; class Betaproteobacteria; order Burkholderiales; family Burkholderiaceae; genus Cupriavidus; species Cupriavidus sp. 05N39. Next base: position 7,829 of record NZ_JBFTNE010000088.1, on the reverse strand, counting down.
CGGGTAGTAGCTCTTGCGCGCGCGCAGCTTTTCCAGGCTGTCGGGGTCGGTCAGGCCGTGGCGGGCGAAGTGGCTGGCGGCGAAGTCGCCGCCGGCGTTGGAGCCAACGCCGCCCCCGCCACCCATCACGCGGGCGTTCATATAGTCGCCCAGGCTCATCCATAGCCGTGCGTCCCAGCGCTTGCACAGCCAGTGCGCCAGGCCGATGTGGTCGGGGTGGCAGTGCGTGGCCAGCACGCGCAGCACCGGCAGGCCTTCGAGTTCGTTGGCGAATATGGTTTCCCAGTGCGCCTTGATGGTGTCGTTGGTGACGCCGCAGTCGATGATGGTCCAGCCGTCTTGGCCGTCGATGCGGTCGCGTACCAGCCACAGGTTGATGTGGTCCAGCGCGAAGGGCAGGGGCATGCGGAGCCAGTAGACGCCAGGCGCGACTGCCTGCCGCGCGCCGCCTGCGGGCATGGTGTCGCCAAACGGATATTGGAGTTGGTGTTCGAGTGCGTTCATGGGGAGTCTCTCTCTCGTCCGAAGCCCTGTGCATGCGCTGCCGCATGCAGGCGGGCTTTCTCGTTGTCACGGTAGCCGTCGCAAAATGGCGATGCACGCCACGGTTGCCAGCCGCCTTGCTTGACGCTAACGTTAACGTCAACTGGAGCGGGYTTTTTCAATATTAAGCGAAAACTTCATTCTGTACCGAACGACCGTTCACTTTTTTACTGGGTCACCATGCCAGATTCGCCAGCCACGCCGACGTACACCATCACCGATCTCGCCCGCGAGTTCGATGTCACGCCCCGCGCTATCCGTTTCTATGAGGACCAGGGCTTGCTGTCGCCCGAGCGCGAAGGCCCGAGCGGGCGCAAGCGTGTCTATAACGGGCGCGAGCGCACCCGCCTGAAGCTCACGGTGCGGGGCAAGCGGCTGGGCCTGACGCTGAACGAAATCCGCGAGATCCTGGATCTCTACGAATCGCCGCGCGACACAGCACCGCAGCTCGAGCGCTTCCTGCACTCGCTGGCGCACCATCGCGGCACGCTGGAGCGCCAGCTCGAGGACCTGCAGGCGCAGCTTGCGGAAATCGATCAGCATGAACGGCATTGCCGGGCACTGCTGGCGGCCCAGACAGGTGCGGAAGGCCCTGCGGACGAGGCAAAAAGCGCCTGATGCGGCATTATCATTCGGTCTTTGGTGGATTTGATTGACGTTTACGTAAACGTAAATAGAATAGCTTCTCAGCCCATCGTCCGCGCCGGGCCTCTGCGTTGCCGGCCGGCGAACAAAAGGAAAGCCCATGCCTCTCGCCGTCGAATCCACTTCCTTGCCGGCCGCGCGCGCGGACGCGATCGCCACCAGCTTCGCCCGCCAGGGCCTGATGACCACCTTCGGCGCGGCGCTGACACGGGTGACGCGCGGCGAGGTCGAGATCGCCATGCCGTGGTCCGAGGGCGTGACCCAGCAGCACGGTTTCTTCCACGGTGGCGCCGTGGGGGCGCTGGCCGACAGTGCCTGCGGCTACGCGGCGCTGTCGATGGTTGGCGAGGGTGAGGCGGGGCTGACCGCGGAGTACAAGATCAACCTGCTGTCGCCGGCCAAGGGCGAGCGCCTGGTAGCGGTGGGCCGCGTGCTCAAGCCCGGCCGCACGCTGATCGTGGCGCAGGGCGATGTATTCACCGAGACCGCTGGCGTGCGCAAGGCGGTGGCCACCATGCTGATGACCTTGTGCGTGGTGCGCACGCTCATGCTGCGCGAGTCCGTGCGCAACTGGGCGCAGGCCGAACTCGCTCCGCGCGCCGCGGAGATCGACCGCACCGACCAGTTCCCGATGGACGCCTGGAAGAAGATGGGCGATCTCGGCGTGCTCGGCATCACCGTGGCGGAGGAGTACGGTGGCGCCAATATGGGCTACCTGGCCCACATGATCGCGATGGAAGAGATCAGCCGCGCTTCCGCCTCGGTCGGCCTGTCCTACGGCGCGCACTCCAACCTGTGCGTGAACCAGATCCACCGCAAYGGYACCCCCGCGCAAAAAGCCAAATACCTGCCGAAGCTGGTCTCCGGCGAYTGGATCGGCGCACTGGCCATGAGCGARCCCAACGCCGGCTCCGACGTGGTGAGCATGAAGCTGCGCGCCGACTTCAAGGGCGACCGCTACGTGCTCAACGGCACCAAGATGTGGATCACCAACGGCCCGGACTGCGATGTGCTGGTGGTCTACGCCAAGACCGAGCCGGACCTGGGCGCGCGCGGCATGACCGCCTTTATCGTCGAGAAGGGCATGAAGGGCTTCTCGGTGGCACAGAAGCTGGACAAGCTGGGCATGCGCGGCTCGCACACGGGCGAGCTGGTGTTCCAGGACGTCGAAGTGCCGGTCGAGAACATCCTCGGCGCGGAAAACGCCGGCGCCAAGGTGCTGATGAGCGGGCTGGACTACGAGCGCGCGGTGCTCTCCGGCGGCCCGGTCGGCATCATGCAGGCCTGCATGGACGTCATCACCCCCTACATCCACGACCGCAAGCAGTTCGGCCAGAGCATTCGCCAGGTGCGCAAGGACTGCGCCGCGGTCATCCTGTACACCGCCGAGAAGGCCACCTGGATGGCCGGCGAGTCGGTGCAGATCCTGGGCGGCAACGGCTATATCAACGAATACCCGGTCGGCCGGCTGTGGCGCGACGCCAAGCTGTAYGAGATCGGCGCSGGCACGTCGGAAATCCGGCGCATGCTGATCGGGCGCGAGCTGTACGCCGAAACGGCGTAAGCTGCCCTGCCGGCCTGCGCCGCCGCGATCACTGCACGCCATAAAAGAACAGAGACCCGACACCTATGCCCACGCTYGAAACCAAACTCAATGCTCGCTCGGAATCCTTCCGCGCCAATGCCGACGCCATGCAGGCGCTGGTCGCCGACCTCAAGGCGAAGATCGCCAGGCTGGCCGAAGGCGGCGGCGAAGAAGCCCGCGCCAAGCACCTCGGGCGGGGCAAGCTGCTGCCGCGCGATCGCGTGCAGCAACTGCTCGATCCGGGCACGCCGTTCCTGGAACTGTCGCAGCTCGCGGCTTATGACATGTACGACAATGCCGCGCCCGGCGCCGGCATCATCACCGGCATAGGCAGCATCGCCGGGCAGGAATGCGTGATCGTCTGCAATGACGCTACCGTCAAGGGCGGCACCTACTACCCGCTCACCGTGCGCAAGCACCTGCGCGCGCAGGAAATCGCCGAGCAGAACAACCTGCCCTGTATCTACCTGGTGGATTCCGGCGGCGCCAACCTGCCCAACCAGGACGACGTCTTCCCTGACCGCGATCACTTCGGCCGCATCTTCTACAACCAGGCCAACCTGTCCAAGCAAGGCATCCCGCAGATCGCGGTGGTGATGGGTTCGTGCACGGCGGGCGGAGCCTACGTGCCGGCGATGAGCGACGAGTCCATCATCGTCAAGAACCAGGGCACGATTTTCCTGGGCGGCCCGCCGCTGGTGAAAGCGGCTACCGGTGAAGAAGTCACGGCCGAAGACCTGGGCGGGGCAGACGTGCACACACGCCTCTCGGGCGTGGCCGATTACTTCGCGCAGAACGACGCGCACGCGCTGTCGCTGGCGCGCAATATCGTGCAGCACCTGAACCGCCGCAAGCCGGACCAGATCCGCCTGCACGAGCCCCTGCCCCCGCGTTATCCGGTGGAAGAACTGTATGGCGTGATTCCTACCGACACGCGCAAGCCGTATGACGTGCGCGAAGTCATTGCACGCATCGTGGACGATTCGGATTTCGACGAATTCAAGGCGCGCTACGGCACCACGCTGGTTTGCGGTTTTGCGCGGATCTGGGGCTATCCGGTCGGCATCATCGCCAACAATGGCATCCTGTTCTCGGAATCGGCGCTGAAGGGCGCGCACTTCATCGAGCTGTGCTGCCAGCGCAAGATCCCGCTGGTGTTCCTGCAGAACATCACCGGTTTCATGGTGGGCCGCAAGTACGAGAACGAAGGCATTGCGCGCAACGGCGCCAAGATGGTGACGGCGGTGGCGACGGCGCAGGTGCCGAAGTTCACGGTGCTAATCGGCGGCTCSTTYGGCGCSGGCAAYTACGGCATGTGCGGSCGCGCSTATTCGCCSMCCTTCCTGTGGATGTGGCCGAACGCGCGKATCTCGGTGATGGGCGGCGAGCAGGCGGCCAGCGTGCTGGCTACCGTGCGCCGCGACGGCATCGAGGCCAAGGGCGGCAGCTGGAGCGCCGAGGAAGAGGACAAGTTCAAGCAGCCTATCCGCGACCAGTACGAGCACCAGGGCCACCCCTACTACGCCAGCGCGCGGCTGTGGGACGACGGCGTGATCGATCCCGCGCAGACGCGCACGGTGCTGGGCCTGGGCTTGTCGGCCAGCCTGAACGCGCCGATCGGCGAGATGAAGTTCGGCGTGTTCCGCATGTGATCGCGCGCCGTGATCGCACGCGCAAATGCCCCGGATATTGAATCGCACCGCATCGCACAGGACACAACCATGGAATTCACCACCCTGACCGTCACCGCCGCGCAGCACGTGGCCACCGTCACGCTGAACCGGCCGGACGTGCGCAACGCCTTTAACGAGACCGTGATCGCCGAGCTGACCGGCGCCTTCCGCGCGCTGGGCAGCGAGCCCGCGGTGCGTGCCATCGTGCTGGCGGGCAATGGCCCGGCCTTCTGCGCGGGCGCGGACCTGAACTGGATGAAGAAGATGGCCGGCTACTCGCACGACGAGAACCGGTCCGATGCGCTGACCCTGGCGCAGATGCTGCACACGATCTGGGCCTGCCCCAAGCCCGTGATTGCACGCATCCACGGCGACACCTATGCCGGCGGCGTGGGCCTGGTTGCGGCCTGCGACATCGCCGTGGCCGCTGAGCCGGTGAATTTCTGCCTGTCGGAAGCGCGCCTGGGCCTGTTGCCCGCCACCATCAGCCCCTATGTGATCCGCGCCATGGGCGAGCAGGCCGCGCGCCGCTACTTCATCACGGCCGAGCGCTTCGGCGCCGCCGAGGCGCTGCGGCTGGGCTTTGTGCATGAGGTGGTGCCGGCCGACGCGCTGGATGCCAAGGTGGCCGAACTGGCCGCCGCGCTGGTGGCCAACAGCCCCAACGCCGTGCGCGAGAGCAAACGGCTGGTGCAGGAGGTGCCGGGCCGGGCCATCGACGATGCGCTGCTGGCCGATACCGCCGACCGCATTGCGGCGATCCGCGCCTCGGAAGAAGGCCGCGAGGGCGTGCGTTCCTTCCTGGAAAAACGCTCGCCGTCCTGGCGGCCTGCCTGAGCGAACCTCCAGCCAGCCCCCAGCCAATCAAGCGCCGTGCTGCACGGGTAGCCGCCGAACCACCCGCGCGGCCATCGCAGCCACGCCGCCAGAACTAAAACTAGGAACAGCCATGTTCAACAAGATCCTGATCGCCAACCGCGGCGAAATCGCCTGCCGCGTGGCAGCCACCTGCCGCCGCCTTGGCATCCGCACGGTAGCGGTCTACTCCGACGCCGACGCCAACGCGCGCCATGTGGCGCTGTGCGACGAGGCCGTGCACATCGGCGGTGCCGCCGCGCRCGACAGTTACCTGCGCGGCGACCACATCATCGAGATGGCCAAGGCGACCGGCGCGCAGGCGATCCATCCGGGCTACGGCTTCCTCTCCGAAAACGACGGCTTCGCCGATGCCTGCGCCGCGGCGGGTCTGGTCTTTATCGGCCCGCCGGCATCGAGCATCCGCGCCATGGGCAGCAAGAGCGCGGCCAAGCGCCTGATGGAAGAAGCCGCGGTGCCGCTGGTGCCGGGCTATCACGGCGAGGACCAGGACCCGGCGCTGCTGCGGCACGAGGCCGACCGCATCGGCTACCCGGTGCTGCTGAAAGCCAGCGCCGGCGGTGGCGGCAAGGGCATGCGCGTGGTGGAAGCCAGCGAAGGCTTCGAAGCCGCGCTGGCTTCGGTGCAGCGCGAGGCCAGCGCCAGCTTCGGCGACGACCGCGTGCTGGTGGAGAAATACCTGACCCGCCCGCGCCATATCGAAATCCAGGTGTTCGCCGACACGCACGGCAACTGCGTCTACCTGTTCGAGCGCGACTGCTCGGTGCAGCGGCGCCACCAGAAGGTGCTGGAGGAAGCCCCGGCGCCCGGCATGAGCGAGGAACGCCGGCGGGCGATGGGCGAAGCCGCCGTTGCGGCGGCGCAGGCCGTCGGCTATGTCGGCGCGGGCACCGTTGAGTTCATCGCCAACCAGGACGGCTCGTTCTACTTCATGGAGATGAACACCCGCCTGCAGGTGGAGCATCCCGTCACCGAGATGATCACCGGGCAAGACCTGGTGGAATGGCAATTGCGCGTGGCCTCGGGCGAGCCGTTGCCGCTGAAGCAAGATCAGCTTCGCATCCACGGCCACGCGCTGGAAGCACGCGTCTACGCCGAGAATCCCGACAAGGGGTTCCTGCCCTCCACCGGCACGCTGCGCTACCTGCGCACCCCGGCGGCGGTGACGTTCGCCCTTGGGCATGACGGCGACGGCCCGGCCGGCGTCCGCATCGATTCCGGCGTGCGCGAGGGCGACACCATCAGCCCCTACTACGACCCCATGATCGCCAAGCTGATCGTGTGGGGCCGCGACCGCGAGGAAGCGCTCGCCCGCATGGCGCAGGCGCTGGCGGAGTATCACGTGGTGGGCCTTTCGACCAATATCGCCTTCCTGCAACGGCTGGTGACTTCGCAGGCGTTCCGCACCGCCGACCTCGACACCGGGCTGATCGAACGCAACCAGGCAGCATTGTTCCCGCCGCCGGCGCAGGTGGGCACCGAGACCATCGCGCTGGCGGTAGCGGCGCTGATGGATGCGGAAACCCGCGCGCGGCGCGTCGATCCGGCGGATGCGCATTCGCCGTGGCAAAACGCCGGGGCATGGCGCTTGAACGGCGACGCCAGCAGCCAGTTCCGCCTGCGCACCAGCGAAGGTGAAACGCTTGCCAGCCTGCGCAGCGATGGCGGCAAGCAATGGCTCACCGTGGGCGAGCAGACCGTGCCCTTCCGCGCCACCACCCAGGCCGGCGGCTACGCGCTTGACCTTGGCGCGCGCACCGTCAAGGGCAGCGCCCATATCGACGGTGAAACGCTTTACGTGTTCAGCGGCGCGCAGCAAACCCGGCTGGAGGTCATCGACCCGCTCGCCCACGCGGGCACGGCCGATGCCGAGGGCGGCAAGCTGGTGGCACCGATGCCGGGGCGCATCATCGCGGTGATGGTCCAGGCTGGCGCCGTCATCGGCAAGGGTGATCCGCTGATCGTGATGGAAGCCATGAAGATGGAGCACACGCTGACTGCGCCCGCTGACGGTGTGGTGCAGGAAGTGCTCTATGCCATTGGCGATCAGGTGCAGGATGGCGCGCAGTTGGTCACGTTGGAAGATGTTGTGGTGTGAGTGGATGCCTTTTTTTGGGGCTGCTTGTAGCCCCGCTGACGCGGGGGGATGCGTTTGTTGGGCGGGGTTTTATTGCTTCTAGCTGCTGTCGCGGCTGTGCGGGGTTGGCCGTTTACGCACACGGAGGTGTCACTTTTCTTTACTCGTAAAGAAAAGTAACCAAAAGAAAGCGATCCTTGCAGGAGGCTGGCGTGTCGGGCTTACGCAGCCCATTGGATTCGTCGTCAGGCCCCGGGTTCTAATAGCCTCGTGCCGTCACCGGTTCGGAGCACCACGACCCAGCCAATGCCCAGGGATTCGTGGTGGTCCCCCCGGTAGCGGCCACCGCGAATTTCAGGCCGTCTGTCGCTCGCGGCGCGGACGGCCACGAAGTTGCAAGCGCGGCGCGGACGGCCACGAAGTTGCAAGC
>NZ_JBFTNE010000087.1:0-30088 GCF_056397325.1 Cupriavidus sp. 05N39 | reverse complement strand
CGGTTGGTGCGGTCGGTCGCTGCATCGCGAATAACCTCCGCTGCATCCACCGCGGTGATCGTGCTGGCCTGAGCCAAGAACGCCATCCGAATGGCCGCGGCGCCACCCTGAGGCGGCAACCGCAGTTCGCTCCGAGGATTTTTTTGGCGCAGGGGTTCACAGGAAAAATAAACGCTGCTATTATTGCGGGCTCGTTCGGGTTGTCTTACGAACGATGTGGCCGAAGTAGCTCAGTCGGTAGAGCAGCTCATTCGTAATGAGAAGGTCGGGGGTTCGATTCCTCTCTTCGGCACCAACAGATTCAAGCACCTAGCCCAGCCATCGCGGTTGGGCTTTGTTGTTTCTGGGCTTCATGTAGCCAGTGGTACGGTCTTGGCCGCCATGCAACGATATCGTCCGGCACCTTGCGTTTCGGGATTGCCTTCGCCAGAACGCCGACGTCGCTCGGGCCTACGATCAGGAGAAGGCACGATGCCAGCGGCTGCACCCCAATGACTCGCACGCCTACGGCGATTGCAAGGATCGCCTGGATCAGAGAGGTTGAAACACGGGTGCTCGCGGCGCTGAAGAATCAGTAAAACCGAAGCGCTCACGCCGGCGCGACCAACATACGTACAGGCGCGGCGCCGGGAAGCCAGTGGGCTCGCCCGCGCCCGCCGCTCAGCCCGCCACCAACGCGAGGACCGGCGGCAAGTCGCCAAAGCGGGCTGCGGCTATTGTGGCTTCCTTGCCCGTATCGCGGTGCCCGTAACCCCACCCGGCGAACACCGACGGTATGCCGAGCGCCCTGGCGGCCAGCACATCCACGCGATTGTCGCCAATCATCACAGCACGCTGCTGAAGCAGGCCGGCACGCGCCAGGGCATGTTGAAGGTGCACCGGGCTCGGCTTGCAGCATGGGACTGTATCGGCGCCGCAGACTACGTCGAAGAATGAGAGAACGCCGAGTTCCTCAAGAATGTGGATAGCTGCGGCCTCGATCTTGTTGGTGCATACCACCAGGCGCCACCCCTCTCCAGTCAGTTCAGCCAGTACCTTCCTTACCTCCGGATATAGCCGTGTCTCCGCTACGGGTGCATCCAAATAGCCCTGGATGAACGACGAGGATTCGTCATCCCCGATCTCGGCGCCGCGCAGTTGAAACGCACGCGACGCAAAGACCCTGAGCCCGTCTCCGAGCAGCGTGGTCGCCTCGGCGACTGTCAAAGGCTGGAGGCGTCTTGCCTGCAGGAGCAGATTGATCTGCGCCGCAATATCCGCGGCGGCATCGATGATCGTCCCATCCAGGTCGAAGATCGCAACCCGCGCAGGCAGCTCGTGACGATAGCAGGCAGGCGATTCGGTCATGTGATTCCATTTCCACTCAGATTCCAGCTCCGGCGCGCTCTCGGAACGCCCGGTCTGCCTGGCGAGCCAATTGCACTATCAGGCAAAACATACACGTCGAAGAAAGATTGCGACCAGGCAAATCGATTGAAATTACCTTTGAAAATATTCATTTAATTTCAATCCCGATACTTGTTGCCACATCCTGGCCCATCCGGCGCGCGGAACGCTCCTGCCGGCCGCGACGTTGACAACCGCTTGCCCTCCAATCCCCTCCATAGGCTTAGAGCGTTCGACGGATTGAATCGACCGCGCCGGAGCACCAGACTGGTATCACGATAAGTACAACCACGGACCGCCCGACCGGGTGGCCGCGAAATATGACGAACCGGCCGGCAAGCACGCGGCACGAGTTCGCGTTTGCCACGCAACCGGGGGAACACCATGCATACCGCTGCCACCTAGGGCTACCGGCGCCATGCCGGACTCGCGCAGGATGGCTGGACCCACGCGTCGACTGATGCGCGCCCAGCCCGCCCACAGCCACGAAAAACAAGAAAGGAAGCGGCCATGGATGCCTATCCAGTCCCTGGCGCGGCGGGATATCGCCTTTTTCCGCGCGGACTGCTCATGGTGTTTGCCTTGTGCGCATCAATGTGGAACGTACCCGTGCGCGCGGACGATGCCACGCCGCCGGAGGCCCCGGCGCCCGCCTTCAGCCCGCAGGTCTGGCTGAACGCAGGGTTTCTCTCGTATCACTTCAATCACACGGCGCACTACAACGCGTACAACTGGGGAGTCGGCGCCGATTTCCGCGTGAGCGAGGATTTCACCTTATCCGCCGGCGAGTACCGCAACAGCATGCGCGAGCACTCTACTTACGCGAGTCTCTCCTGGCAGCCCTTGCACCTGGGCCCGCTCCGGATCGGCGCGATGGCCGGCGCGGTGCGCGGGTACCCGGACATCAATCATGGCGGCTGGTCCCCGATGGCCGCGCCGGTCATCAGCATCGAATACGGACGCCTGGGTGCGAACCTGATCTATGTCCCAACCATGCGGGGCAAGGTGGACGGCTGCATTTCGCTGCAGATCAAGATTCGGGTCTGGTAGCACTGTGGAGCCGAAGCCGCAAAAAAGAAGCGCCGCATACAAAAGCATGCAGCGCTATGGAAAGAGGGCCAAGGGGTCGGGCCCTCATCGGGGATACCACCCCGGGGAGGAGCGGTATGTGGCTACTTTAGCGAGTAGCCATGCCCCGACATGCCAGCCCTTTCCTAATCTACAAGGAGAAATTTCTGCAAAATGAGCCGGGAGACTTGCGCGCAACCTGACCAAGTGGTCATGCCCCTGGCGCGGCCAACCGGCTGCCAGCTGCCGGCGGAGCGCAAAACGCCGCCAGGCAGCGGGTTTCAGACCAGCGCGATGCGATCCTCCACCAGCCGGATCTGGCCGCCCGGCTTGTCCTCCATGATCTTCATCGACTTCTGCCCGATGTGCAGGCTGACCCCACCATGGATACGCCGGCTTACTTCGATCACGGCTTCGGGAGACGGGCGCAGCTTTTCGGCCAGTTTGGCCAGCCTGGCGTCGAGTTCGATCGAGTCGCGGGTGAGCTTGAACAGGGTGGCGCGCGCCTTCTCGCGCAGGTCGCCGACGGCTTTCTCGGGATGCTTGGCGAAGAAGCTGATCAGTTGCTGCACCTTGCCCTGCTCGGCTTCCAGCTTCTGGCGCTGGGCCTCGGCCTCGGCCTTCTCGGCTTCGGCATAGGGGTTGGTTCCGACCTGCACGATGGTGGCCGCGCCTGCGGCGCCACCGAGGATGGCGGTACGCACGGCCAGTTGCGCCCGGCAGCGTCCCCCGGTGATATTGCCCTGGCCGCCCTTGGGGCTGCCGGCGACGATGCTGGTCCCGGCCGCGACATCGCTTTGGCGAATGCCGCTTTCCACCTTGACCTCGGTGCCGGCCTCCACCACCGCGCTTTCGATAAAGCGCGCATGCAACGAGCCCTTGCAGCGTACCCGCGCCTCGGTGGCGGCGTTGTCGGCACTCTGGTGAGTGCCTTCGGCCTTGCCGATGATGCCGCCTTTCACCACCACGTTGCCGCCCGCCTCCACATGGGCGGCCTCGATGGTGCCGCTGACGATCACGTCGCCGGTCACGCGCACGGTCATGCCGGTCTTGATGTCGCCGTTGACACGCAGGGTGCCGTCGAACGTGACATTGCCTGAGTGCATGTCCACCGCCTCGACATCGACCACCGGGCTCACGCTGGCGCCTTGCGCCGACAACACCGGCGAGCCGGAAATAGCCGCCAGCAGGACCTCCGGATCCGCAGGATCGGGGGCCACCCCGGTCAGGCCTTCCGCGAACGGCGGATCGGCGGCGGGTACGGCTGCCACGGTCTTGCCGAAGACATCGACGCCATCGGTGCCCTGACGAGCCGGGATACGCCGCATCAGCGGCGTGCCTGGGTTGACCAGCATTAAAGATCCGAGGTCGCGCAGATCGATGCGGCCGCTTTCATCCTCTGCCACCAGCGGCTTGCGCGGCGCCAGCAGGCTCTCGAAGCGAGCCGGCGTGCCGGGCAGCGCGGCGCGTCCCGTGGCGATTTCCAGTCCGTCGCACAGGCCCGCTTCGACCGCGCCGCGCAGCACCTCCCGGTCCGGCTCCGCAACGACGCCGCGCTCGGCCAGCGCGGTGCGGATGTCGTCCCGCGTGACCGCGCGGCCGCCCTGCGGCGGCAGCAGGTTAAGCCGTACGCTCAGGTTGTCGCTGCTGACGCTGAGTTCGAAGTAGCCGTCCGTCAACTGGCCGATCAACGCTTCTACCGGCATGCCCTCCGTGGCACGCTGGCATTGCGCGAGAAAGGCGCCGATCGCGGCCGTGTCCATCCTGGCCTCGGCCCAGCCGCCACCGGCCAGTACCGCTTCCAGCCCCGCGCGGTCCGGCGGCAGCCGGCCCGGTGCAACGGCGAATATTGCGCGCAACTGTCGCGTGCCTTCATCCAGGCTGACCTGCAAGCCTGCGGCTACGCCGGCTACTGTGTCTTGTCCCCGGTTTTCCATTCAGTTCTTCCCTTGATGGATCGTGTCCGGGCGGCGCGGCCCCGTCTTCCGCGCCGCCCGCGGTCCCGGCCCGGGTATCGCCGCGCCCCTGCGCCGCATATCCGGCGCTGGTTATATGGCGAGGCGGCATGCTGCCGATGGCTGGCGCTGCGTACCTGGCGGCACGCCTGGGTTGGCTCGGCCACCGGATGCTCGGGCCTGCCGGGCAGGCCCCTGGGCCGGGTGTCATTTGCGCGCCGAAGGGTCTATGTCCTTTCTGGCGCACACAACACCAACGGCCGTTTCGCGGAAAACTTGAGCCGGGTGACTTGGCCGGCGGACGCTCCACCGCCAGCGGCGGAAAATGTACACTTCCGTCCATCGACGGAATGCCACACCGTAGCAAAGAGGATCACTGATGATCGTGCGAGAACGCCCCTCGGGACTGAAGCTGTTCCTGGTCCTGCGAGGCTCGGTCCTGCCCCGCATCTGGCGCGCGCTGCTGGTGAACTTGGTGGTGGCGGTAGGCGTCACGCTCAGCCACGGTGCGTTTTTCCAGCACAAGATCACCCTCACGGCCATTCCCTTCACGCTGATCGGCTTGCCGCTGGCCATCTTCCTGGGCTTTCGCAATACCGCCGCCTACGACCGTTTCTGGGAAGGCCGCAAGCTGTGGGGAGACCTGGTGGTACGCAGCCAGAACCTGGCTCGGCAATGCCTCGGCCTGATTGCCGAGGCGCCGGGTAGCGCCGCCGCTGCCCCGGCCGGGCTGGACGATGTGCGGGTTCGCATGATCTCGCGCGCCATGGCTTATGCCTACGCGCTGCGCAACCGCCTGCGCGGCAGCAGTGCGGATACCGGGCTGGAGCGATCCTGGCTGCGGCCCGCGGAGCTTGCTGCACTGCAGCGCAGCACCAACGCCCCAGCCGCGCTGATGATGGGCATGGGCGAGGATCTGGGCCTTTGCGTGCGGCAAGGCCGTGTCGATCCTTGCCTTGCCGCCGGCATCGACGACACTTTGTCGCACATGGTGGCCACGGCGGTGGCATGCGATCGCATCCGCAACACGCCCATCCCCTTCTCATACACGCTGCTGCTGCACCGCACCGCATACCTGTATTGCTTCCTGCTGCCGTTCGGGCTGGTCGATACCATCGGCTTTGTCACGCCCATCGTGGTGGCGATCGTGGCATATACCTTCTTCGGCCTCGATGCGCTGGGCGATGAACTGGAAGAGCCGTTCGGCACCAGCCCCAACGACCTGCCGCTCGACGCGCTGTGCCGCGCCATCGAGATCGGCATGAAGGAAGCACTGGGCGAAACCGAGTTGCCGCCGCCGCTCGCGCCGGTGGATTACTGCCTGCACTGACGCGCCATTGCCGGCCGGACCGGCATGCGCCGCTTCCATCACTCGCCCGGCCTGGCGCGACTTTCGGTAAACTCTCGCTGTGCCGGCGCAGCGTCGTCCGGCTTTGGCGCACGCCTCACCGCTTTTCCCAGGTTCGAAACATCCCAGATGGCCCAGAAGTCCCCGGCGTCCAAGACGCCCGCCGCACCGGCGTCCAGCCCCAACGAAATCCGTCCCGGCCAGTCCATCGAGCTGCTCAAGGCGCTGCATATCCTCACGCGCGACGGCAAGATGAACCAGGACAGCCGCCGCAAGCTCAAGCAGGTCTATCACCTGTTCCAGTTCATCGAGCCGCTGCTGCAGGATCTCAAACAGGATCACCCCGACGTGACGCTGGTCGACCACGGCGCCGGCAAGTCCTACCTGGGCTTTATCCTGTACGACCTGTTCTTCAAGGAGCAGCTCGACCAGTCGCACATCTACGGCATCGAGACGCGCGAGGAACTGGTGCGCAGTTCGCAGGAGCTTGCCAGCCGGCTGGGCTTCAAGGGCATGTCGTTCCTGAACCTGTCGGTGGCCGATTCGATCACCTCGCCGCAACTGCCGCCCACCATCGACATCGTCACCGCCCTGCACGCCTGCAATACGGCCACGGACGATGCGATCCGCTTCGCGCTGGAGAAGCGCGCCAAATACATCGTGGTGGTGCCTTGCTGCCAGGCCGAAGTGGCCGGCGTGCTGCGCAGGAACAAGGCAAAGCTGCTGGCCGGCAATCCGCTCACCGAGATCTGGCGCCATCCGCTGCATACGCGCGAGTTCGGCAGCCAGGTCACCAATGTGCTGCGCTGCCTGCAACTGGAGGCGCACGGCTACCAGGTCAGCGTGACCGAGCTGGTGGGCTGGGAGCACTCCATGAAGAACGAGCTGATCATCGCGCAGTACAAGGACCTGCCGCGCCGGCGCCCGGCCGAGCGGCTGCATGAAGTGCTGCGCACGCTGGGACTGGAGGAGATGGAAGAACGCTTTTATACGCAAGAGCCGGCCGCTGCCGGCTGATGCTGCCTTGCGTCATGGCCCCGGCGCTGCCGGGGCTGATCAACGCGCCGCCGCGACGGCGCGTTTTTTATTTCCCGCCGTCTTCGGCCATCAGCTTGCGCCAGCCCTCGTGGCCGAGCCGGCGCATGGTCTGCTCGTTGCGCTCGTAGATTTCCGCCGCATCGGGAAACGCCTCCACGGCCCGCGCGATGCTGTCCTCGCGCAGCAGGTGCAGGATGGGGTAAGGCGCGCGGTTGGTGTAGTTCTCGATGTCGTCCGGCTCGCTGCCGCCGAACACATAGTCCGGATGAAAGCTGGCGATCTGCAGGATGCCCGCCAGCCGCAGGCTCTTGAGCAGGCGCTCGGCGAAGTAGAGGAAATCGTTGTACTCGAGGAAATCGGCCAGCGCATGCGGCACGATCAGCAAGGTGGTGTCGATCTCGGCGGGATCGGCATCGGCGAGCGTGCGCATCTCGGTTTCGAGATCGGCCAGCACGCCCTCGGTATCGGTGGCCTCGCACACCGCATAGCGGATCTGCCGCTTCACGTGCACGGCCTTGGCGAAGGGACACAGGTTGAGGCCGATCACGGCGCGCTCCAGCCATTGCTGGGTGGCGTGCACGACGGACTGGCCGGATGGCGAAGCGAAAGACATGGCGATGACGGACGGCGCTAAACCGTTATTTTAGCGCCCGCTGCCCGCACCGCCGCTACGAGGCGGTGCCGCCTAGCGGCGCGGCGCGTAGATCTGGCGCGCCAGCGTCTCGGCCTGCCGCATGGCCGCATCGCGCTCGGCCGCGCTGAGCTTGCCGCAGACGTACTCCAGATTGGCGCTATCCAGGTCGGTGACATGGCGATCGCCCGACAGCAGGATGACCTTGCGCCACATGCAGGCCTTGACGCGGTCGCGCTCCAGACCGAGGCAACCCGACTGCAGGCAGTAGGACAGGTTGCGCTGGGCCAGGAAGTCGCCCTTCATCGCCTTGTCCTGCAGGCCTTGCGCTGTTTCCTGGGCCTGTGTCACCCCTGCCAGCAGACTCAGCAAGACCAGCACGACAGCCCGCGCGGCGGGAAGCGGGAACGACAGGCGAGACGGCAAGAGCATGGGGGAACGCAGGAAACCATTAGCACGCGGGAAAGCGCGATCTTAGCAGTTGCACCTCGCAGGCGTTCCGGCACGGGCAAGCTGCCTCGCCCTGCCCTATATAATCCGATCCGCCGCACCATACCTTGCGCCGCATTCCGCGACCGACCGCTTTCCCCCGGATTCAAACCATGTCTGCACCCACCGCCCCCCTCCCAGCCGCCAGCATCGCCGTGATCGGCGGCGGACCCGCGGGCCTGATGGCGGCCGAGGCACTGGCTGGGCGCGGGTTTCGCGTGGACGTGTACGACGCCATGCCATCGGTCGGCCGCAAGTTCCTGATGGCCGGGCGCGGCGGCATGAACCTGACGCATTCCGAAGCCGCGCAGCCTTTCCTGGCGCGCTACGGCAGCCGCAGCGCGCAGATCGCGCCGCTGCTGGCGGGCTTCGATCCGCAAGCGCTGCGCGACTGGGTGCACGGCCTGGGCATCGGTACCTTCGTCGGCAGCTCGGGCCGTGTCTTTCCGACCGACATGAAGGCCGCGCCGATGCTGCGCGCATGGCTGCACCGCCTGCGTGAAGCCGGCGTGCAGTTCCATATGCGGCATCGCTGGCTGGGCTGGGCGGACGCCGGCGGCGACTTCCCCGGCAAGCTGTGCTTCGCCACGCCGGAAGGCGAGCGCGTGGTGCAGGCCAGCGCGGTGGTGCTGGCAATGGGCGGCGGCAGTTGGGCGCGACTGGGATCGGACGGCGCCTGGGTGCCGCTGCTGGCCGCGCGCGGCGTCGGGGTAGCGCCGCTGCGCCCGGCCAACTGCGGTTTCGACGTAGCGTGGAGCGAGCACTTCCACACGCGTTTTGCCGGGCAGCCGGTGAAAGCGGTGGCAATCGGCCTGCGCGACCGGGATGGCATTGAACACTATCGCCAAGGCGAATTCGTCATCACCGCGGGTGGCATCGAGGGCAGCCTGGTGTATGCGCTAAGCGCGCCGATGCGCGACCTGCTCGAAGCCACGGGGGAAGCCGTGATCCACCTCGACCTGGCGCCGGGCCTGAGTGCCGAACGCGTAGCCGACGCGGTACAGCGCCCGCGCGGCGCGCGCTCGCTGTCGAGCCATCTGCAAAGCAAGCTGGGCATCACCGGCGTAAAGGCCGGACTGCTGCGCGAATGCCTGTCGAAGGAAGCGTTTGCCGATCCCGCCCGGCTGGCGGTAGCGCTCAAGGCGCTACCCTTGCGCCTGCTGCGCGCGCGCCCGATCGACGAAGTGATAAGCAGCGCGGGCGGCGTCGAGTTCGAGGCGCTGGACGCCGGTCTGATGCTGCGTGCCATGCCGGGCGTGTTCTGCGCCGGCGAGATGCTGGACTGGGAAGCGCCCACCGGCGGCTACCTGCTGACCGCCTGCTTTGCCAGCGGGCTTGCCGCCGGCCTGGGCGCGGCGGCCTATCTGGAAGCCGCTGCCGCGGATTAAGGCCGCGCGGCAGGCGCTCAGGCCGCGTTGCCGTTGACGATGCTCAGTGCGACCGCCTCGGCCACCTCGATGCCATCGATGGCCGCCGAGTAGATGCCGCCCGCATAGCCTGCGCCTTCGCCGGCCGGGTACAGGCCTTCCACATTCATGCTCTGGTAGTCATCCTTGCGGCGGATGCGCAGCGGCGAAGACGTGCGCGTTTCCACACCGGTCAGCACGGCATCGTGCATGGCAAAACCAGCGATTTTCTTGTCGAGTTCGGGTAGTGCTTCGCGGATGGCCTCGATCACGTAGTCGGGCAGCGCGGTCGAGAGATCGGTCGGCGTAACGCCTGGTTTGTACGAAGGCTCGACCGAGCCCATCGCGGTGGAAGGCCGGCGCGCGATGAAGTCGCCAACCAGTTGCGCCGGCGCGTTGTAGTTGCGCCCGCCGAGTTCGAACGCACGCTCTTCCCAGTGGCGCTGGAAGGCAATGCCGGCCATCGGGCCGCCAGGGAAATCTTCCGGCGTGATGCCGACCACGATGCCGGCATTGGCATTGCGCTCGGCGCGGACGTACTGGCTCATGCCGTTGGTGACCACGCGGCCCGGCTCCGAAGCCGCGGCCACCACCGTGCCGCCGGGGCACATGCAGAAGCTGTAGACCGCGCGGCCGTTGCTGGCGTGGTGCACCACCTTGTAGTCGGCGGCGCCCAGCAGCTTGTTGCCGGCGAACTTGCCAAAGCGGCTGCTGTTGATCATGCCCTGCGGATGCTCGATGCGGAAGCCCAGCGAGAACGGCTTGGCCTCCATGAACACGCCGCGTTCAGACAGCATCTCAAAGGTGTCGCGCGCGCTGTGGCCCACCGCCAGGATGACGTGGTCGGCCTCCAGGTACTCGCCATTGGACAGCTTGAGGCCGCGCACCTTGCCGCGTTCGATGTCGATATCCTCGACCCGGGTCTCGAAACGGATCTCGCCGCCGAGCGAGAAAATCTCGGCGCGCATCTTCTCCACCATGCTGACCAGGCGGAAGGTACCGATGTGCGGACGCGCGAGATAGAGGATGTCTTCCGGCGCGCCGGCCTTGACGAACTCGTCGAGCACCTTGCGGCCGTAGTGCTTCGGATCCTTGATCTGGCTGTACAGCTTGCCGTCGGAGAAGGTGCCGGCGCCGCCTTCGCCGAACTGCACGTTCGACTCGGGATTGAGCACGCTCTTGCGCCACAGGCCGAAGGTGTCCTTGGTGCGCTCGCGCACTTCCTTGCCGCGCTCCAGGATGATGGGCTTGAAGCCCATCTGCGCCAGGATCAGGCCAGCCAGCAATCCGCACGGCCCCATGCCGATCACCACCGGGCGCAAGGCCGTGCCCGGCGCCGGTGCCTGCGCGACGAAGCGGTAGGCCATGTCCGGCGTCACGCTCCAGTTCGGCTTGCCGGCCATGCGCTTGATCGCCGCCGCTTCGTCCGTGACTTCGATATCGATGATGTAGGTGAGCTTGATATCGGAGCGCTTGCGGGCATCGTGCGCGCGTCGGAACACGGTGAATCCGGTCAGGCCGTCGGCCTTGACGCCGATTTCGGCGAGGCGCGCGAGGACGGCGGCCTTCAGATCGCTCTCGGCATGATCGAGCGGGAGTTTGACTTCACTTAGACGTAGCATGGGAACCTGGAATTCTGCGGCCGGTGGGTCGGCCCTGGAAGGGGCGCTGACTGCACTCTGGTTGAGCGTCGGGCTGGCCGGACCGCAATTTTATCGTTTTTAGGGCCAAGGTCCGCATTCTCCGCCACGAGGCCACGAAATTGTGAGATCTTCCGCACCCCGGCAAGGTGGAAACGTGTCCCGGCACGCGTTGCCCGCAGCCCAACCAGACAATCCCAGGAAGGAAGAAAAATGATCGACGCACTAGTCAGCGGCCGGCTCCACGGCCATGCGAGCGAGCGTACCGGCCAGGGCGGCAGCCTATACGTCACCGCCAAGCTCAAGGCCGCGGTCAACGACGGCGATACCGTCATCGTCAACGTGATCGCCTTTGCCGACAAGGTGCGCGCCGCGCTGCTGGCGCTGGAGGATGGCGAGTCGGTGGCGCTGTCGGGCAGCCTGACGCCCAAGGTCTGGACCGACAAGAACGGCGACACCCGGCCCGCGCTGGACCTGGTGGCGCATGCCATGCTGAGCGCCCACGACCGCCAGGACTGAGCGGCGCGCCAGCCCCCTTCAGTCCTGCGCCGGCTGTGCCGTCTGCACCAGGGCGGCAAAGCGGGCCAGGTCCACATTGCCGCCGGACAGCAGCACGCCCACGCGCTTGCCGGTCACGGCAACCCGCTTGGCGAACACGGCTGCGGCCGCCAGGCAGCCGGTCGGCTCGACGATCATCTTCATGCGGCTGGCGAAGAAAGCCATGGCCTCGACCAGTTCCGCGTCGCTGACCGTCACCACATCGTCCACCAGGCTGCGCAGCACCGGGAAGGTGAGCTGGCCGAGATGCTGCGTCTGGGCACCATCGGCGAGCGTGGCGGGGGTATCGATGTGGACGATCTTGCCGGTGCGCAAGCTGCGCTGGCCGTCGTTGCCAGCCTCGGGCTCCACGCCGATCACCAGGCAGTCCGGGTTGAGCGCGCGCGCGGCCACGGCGCAGCCCGACAACAGGCCGCCGCCGCCCAGCGGGGTCAGCAGCACATCCAGCGGCCCGGCCTGCTCGAACAGTTCCTTGGCGGCCGTGCCCTGCCCGGCCATCACATGCGGATGATCGTAAGGCGGGATCAGCGTCAGGCCTTGCTCCTGCGCCAGACGGCGCCCGATGGCTTCGCGATCCTCGGTATAGCGGTCGTACAGCACCACTTCGCCGCCATAGCCGCGGGTGGCGGCGATCTTGATCGCGGGCGCATCGCGCGGCATCACGATCACCGCGCGCACGCCGAACAGGCGCGCCGACAGGGCGATCGCCTGCGCATGGTTGCCCGAGGAAAACGCGATCACCCCGCCCGCCCGCTGCTCGGGCGTGAACTGCGCGATGGCGTTATAGGCGCCGCGAAACTTGAACGCGCCCATGCGCTGGAAATTCTCGCACTTGAAAAACAGTTGCGCGCCGCTTGCCGCATCGGCGGTAGTGGAAGTCATCACCGGCGTGCGGTGCGCCACGCCCTCCAGGCGGCGGTGGGCCTGGACCACGTCGTCGTAGGAAATTGCCAGTTCGGTCATCGTGTTGCTCTCCATGTATGCATTGCCTGCATTGCCGCGCCACCAATGGCGCTCCCGGCGTTACCTCGCCAGCCAGCGGGCCCACCAGGCCCGCGCCGGCGGTGGCTGAAGCCGCAGCGTGGCCGCTCGCCGCGCCAGCACTTCCACCCAGCCCGCCGGCAGTTCCGCCGCGCTGCCAGCCGGCAGGCGCCGCGGCAGGCGCCACACCGTGCCGGCCAGCCAGCGCGGCGCCTCGACCATGTCCACTTCGCCCTCCAGCACATAAAGCGTGGTGCCGGCCTGGGCATGGAACCGTAGCACACGGCTGGTTTCGAGGTCGAGCGTCTGCGCTTGCGGCACGCTCGCCGCCGGCGTGGCGTGGGCAACCTGCACCGGCTCGACAGCGACGATGATTGGTTCTGAACGATAGCTTTGCATGATGCCTGTTCCCTGGCTTTGACAGGGTTCCAGACTACCGGGCAGTACCGGACCAAAACAGGCACACGCCAGCGGCTTGTGAACCATAACAGAGGCGCCTCAACCCATCTGTTACGATACAGAAGCCATACATCTGTATCTGTTGTGCCGGCTCCCGCCGCGCCACCATGCCGCATGGAATCCGCCCCGCTCTATCGCCAGCTCGCCCAGCACTACCTGCATGCCATCGAAACCGGCGCACTGAAGCCGGGAGATCGCATCCCCTCCGTGCGCACCCTGATGGAGCTGCATGGCGTGAGTTTGTCCACCGCACTGCAAGCCTGCCGGCAGATGGAGAGCGATGGCCTGCTCGAAGCCAGGCCGCGCTCGGGCTATTTCGTGCGGCATACCCGCCACAAGCCGCTGGCACCGATCGAGGAACCCGCCGCCACGCTGCCGGACCCCGCGCAGTACGTCGGCATCCATGAGCGCATTTCCGCCATCACCGCACGCGGACGCCAGCTTCCGGTCGAGGTGAGCTTCGCCGGCGCCTGCGGCGCGCCGGCACTCTACCCGGCGGAGGCCCTGCGCAATGCCGCGGCGCGCGCGCTGCGGCGCCACCCGTATCTGTTCGGCAGCGCCGCCGACGCCGAAGGGCACCCGGCTTTTCGCGCCGTGCTGGCGCGGCACGCACTGCTTTCGCGCATCACCGTGGCGCCCGAAGACATCATGGTCACCCATGGCTGCACGGAAGCCCTCAACCTTGCCCTGCGCGCGGTGGCGCGCCCGGGCGACGTGATTGCCGTGGAGTCGCCCACCTACTACGGCCTGCTGCAGATACTGGAAAGCCTGGGCATGCGGGCGCTGGAGATTCCCAGCAGCCCGCAGACCGGCATCTCGCTCGAAGCGCTGGAACTGGCGGCACAAACCTACGACAACATCCGCGCCGTGGTGGTGGTGCCGAACCTGCAGAATCCGCTGGGCAGCATCATGCCGGACGCCAACAAGGCGCAACTGGTGGCATGGTGCGAGCAGCGCGCCATCGCGCTGATCGAGGACGACTGCTTCTCCGCGCTGGCGGACAGCGACGCGCCACTGGCCGCGCTCAAGGCCTGGGACCGCGGCGGCGGCGTGATCCATTGCGCCTCGTTGCACAAGATACTGGCCCCTGGCATGCGGCTGGGCTGGATTGCCGCGGGCAGATGGCAGGCGCGCGTGGAGATGCTCAAGTACAGCCAGTCGCGGCCCAACGAACTGCTGGCGCAGATCGCTGCCGCCGAGTACATGGGGTCGGGCGCCTTCGAGCGTCACCTGCGGCGCCTGCGCGAGCAACTGCGCAGCCAGCGCGGGCAGGTGGCGCAAGCGATTGCAGCCGAGTTCCCCGCGGGCACGCGCGCCTCCAACCCGAACGGCGGCCTGCACCTGTGGGTGGAGTTGCCGGGATCGGTATCGTCCGAGACGGTGTTCGACAAGGCCATGGAGGCCGGCATCCGCGTGGTCCCCGGCGTGATGTTCTCCAACTCCAACCGTTTCGACCATTTCCTGCGGCTCAATTGCGGCACGCCGTACTCGCCTGCCATCGAGCGCGCGCTGCGCACGCTTGCAGGCGTGGTGGCGCGCGTGGCCGACAAGCCAGGGCCACAGGGCGGCGCGGGAGCCAGGCGCGGCGGCTGAGGGCCGCCAGCCACGGCCGGCGCCGGGCAACGCGGCCTGGAGCGCAGCATCCGTCGCCCGGCGCCACCATTCACTCCTCCCATCGCGCCGTTCATCGCAGCCCCCTAGGCACCCTCGGGGGCTGCCGGCATCCTTGCGAACATTGCCGAAACCGGCAGCCCACGCTCACAAGGAGAACCAGATGCCGCACCCCTCCCTCCCCCTTGCCGTCGAGACCGTGGGTTCCGCCTTGCGCCTTTGCACGGCTCGCCGCGCCGACCAGGCGCATCGCCTGGCGCCGCGCGCGGACATCCGCGAGACCAAGGCTGGCCATGACGCCAAGGACGGCGCCGGACACACGAAGCATGATCAAGGACAAAGCGAACATGGCTTGCTTGCCGATACCATCCGCCATGTTCCTGTCCAGACAGTCACCGACATGACTTACGCCCAAACCGCAGCCGGCGGCAAGCTCGACGAGCTGCGCACGCTGGCCGCCCATCTGACCGCCGGCTCGCTGCTGCAGGCGGCCACGCTGCAACTGATTGCCGAGCAAGAAAAATCGCCGCACGGGCACGCGCCCGCGCGCATTGCCGAGCTTTCCCGCCAGGCCTGAGCGGCGGGCCAGCGCCTGCGGCAACCCGCCAGGCGTGTTTTTACACCACACACCACCCATTTCTTCCTCTGCTGCCATATGCTATCGCCCGTAGCGAGCATGGCGGCAGCCTTCCCGGCAGATTCTGGATGGCCCGATCAGCCGTGCCGCCTGCGCTCCGGCCCGGCTGGCGCGCTTATCGGGAAAGGGAGAAAAGAGATTGGTAGCCACGACTGAGACGTCGCGTATCGACGCCGAATACAAAACCATGTTCCAGCTCGCGCCGGTCTCGCTGTGGCTTGAAGACTTCAGCGCGGTGCGCGAGTACTTCCAGGTCCTGCGCGCGCAGGGCGTCAGCGACCTGCGCAGCTACCTGCGCACCCACCCGCAGGAAGTCGCCCGTTGTTCGGCACGAATCCGGGTGCTGGATGTGAACCAGCGCACACTCGACCTCTTTCGCGCCTCGGACCTTTCCGATCTCGTCAGCAATCTAGATACCGTCTTTCGCGACGATATGTTCGACCAGCACGTCGAGGAGCTCGCCCAGCTATGGGACGGCGGGTTGCGTTTTTCCAGCCAGACCGTCAACTACACGCTGGAAGGCAAGCGGCTGGACATCCGGCTGGAGGCAACGGTCATGCCCGGCCACGAGGCGACCTGGGAACGCGTGCTGCTGTCGATCGAGGACATCACCGCGCGCGTCGCCACCGAGCACGAGCTGCGCCGCAGCGAGCAATACGCGATGGGCTTGTTCGAGCATTCGCCGGTCTCGCTATGGGTCGAGGATTTCAGCGCGGTCAAGCTGCTGCTGGACGAAGTGCGCGGCGCGGGCATCACGGATTTCCGCACTTTCCTCAACGTGCACCCGGATTTTATTTCGCGCTGCATGCAGGAGATCCGCGTACTCGACGTCAACCAGCAAACCCTGCTGATGTTCAGCGCGTCGTCCAAGCGGGAACTGCTGTCACGCCTGGGCGATGTGTTCCGCGACAATATGCGCATCCAGTTCGCCGAGCAGCTGATCGACCTCTGGAACGAAAAGCTCTGGCAGCAGCGCGAGGTGGTCAACTACGCGCTGGATGGCCGGCCGGTGGATGTGTTCATGCAGTGGTCGGTCTTTCCCGGCCACGAGGCGGACTGGAACCAGGTGCTGGTCTCCCTGACCGATATCACCGCGCGCAAGAAGGCCGAGGCCTATGTTGAGTTCCTGGGCAAGCACGACGTGCTGACCAAGCTCTACAACCGCGCGTACTACGAAGACGAACTCGCGCGCCTGGGCCGCAAGGGCCCGTGGCCGGTCAGCGTGATCGCGGTGGACCTCAACGGGCTGAAGCAGGTCAACGACCAGCTCGGCCACGGCGACGGAGATGCCTTGCTGCGCCGTACCGGCGAGGCGCTGAAGAAGGCCGTTGGCGAGCAGGCTTGCGTGGCCCGGGTGGGAGGCGATGAATTCATGATTTTGCTGCCGGCGCGCGACGAACGCGGCGCGGCCACGGTGGTCGAGCAGATCCATCAGGTGGTCGAGCTCAACAACCAGTTCTATCCGGGCACCGCGCTCAGCCTGTCGATCGGCACGGCAAGCTGCAGTGCCGGCGATCGCCTGAGCGACACCGTCAAGCTGGCCGACTCGCGCATGTACCAGGCCAAGCGCGCCCATTACGAAGCGCTCGACGACGAGCGCGAACGCCGCCGCCGATAGCGCACCGCAAACAGAAAGGGCCGGCATCAGCCGGCCCTTTCTGTTTTTGCGCGCCGCGGTCCGCCAGGGACCGCGCTGCGT
This sequence comes from Cupriavidus sp. 05N39, assembly GCF_056397325.1. NCBI lineage: Bacteria > Pseudomonadati > Pseudomonadota > Betaproteobacteria > Burkholderiales > Burkholderiaceae > Cupriavidus > Cupriavidus sp. 05N39. The sequence continues at coordinate 13,182 of NZ_JBFTNE010000087.1, read as the reverse complement.
TTGAAGCTCGCGTTACAGGTACACGATCAATGCCACGCCCGCGGCGATCAGGCCGAACTTCACCACGTAGTACGCCGGCCGGCTCCATGCCTTGAAGCGGCGGCGATACTGCCCGCCCAGCCAGACAACACGGAACAGGCGATTGATCACGCCGGTCTGGTCGGATTCCTCGTTGGGCGAACTCGCCGCGGTCATGACCTTGCGGCCCAGCCAGCGGTTGACCTTGCCGGCCCAGCCGAAGCGCATCGGACGCTCGATATCGCAGAACAGGATCAGCCGGTTGCTGTCGCTCTTGTTCTCCGCCCAGTGCAGGTAGGTCTCGTCGAACACCACGCCTTCCCCGTCGCGCCAGCTATGGCGCTCGCCATCGACCTCGATAAAGCAGCGGTCGTCGTTAGGCGTGGCCAGACCCAGGTGGTAACGCAGCGAACCCGCGAACGGATCGCGGTGCGGGTTCAGCTTGCCGCCGGGGGGCAGTTCGGCAAACATCGCCGCCTTCACGCTCGGCAGGCCACGCAGCAGCTCGACAGTGCGCGGGCACAGAACCTCGGCCGAAGGATGGCGGGCTTCATACCACTTCAGGTAGAAACGCTTCCAGCCGTATTTGAAAAACGAGTTGAAACCCGCGTCATCGTTCTTGTCGGCGGCCTTGATCTTGCGCATGGCGGCCAGGGCCAGGCCCTCATCGCGGATCTCCGGCCACGCGGCACGGATCTTCTCGAGTTCCGGAAAGCGCTCGACGGGGATGTAGGGCGTGCGCGGCACGCCCGAAAAAACATACATGAAGCAGTTGACCGGCGCCACCAGTGCCGAATGATCCAGCAACTGGCGCCAGATGCGCAGCCTCACCTTGCCGCGAAAATGCACGTACAGGATCGCTCCCAGGTACGTCGCGACGATTATCCACTTGATCACCCGAAATCCTCCATTCCATGTCAACAGCACCGCGCAGTTGCATACGCGGCAACAGGACGGTGTCGGGGGGCGAAAACCCGTAGTTTATCGAAATGGCGGGCGCCGCGCTCAATGAGATTGATGCACCACACACCAATTCGTCACATGAGACGGATGGGGAAACCGGCCGGTCCGGTTCAAGGCGTGCCGCGCGATTGCCGGGCGATGCGCTCGATCAGCGCATTGGCGTCATCCGGCAAGCCCTGCAGCGTCAGCAGCCGCGCGTTGAGCACCATATTCTCCAGCACCAGCTTGGCGGTGGAGGCCCACATGGTGGCCAGCAGCGCATCCACCGGCATGCCCGCCGATTCCATCGCGCTGGAACGCTGCGCTACCAGATGGCACACCAACGCGCGCAACGTCGCATCGTCGAAGGGCAGGTCGGCATAGTCGATCGGGTCCTCCTTCTCGACTTCGACCATCAGTTGCATGAGCATGTCTTCGGTCATCGGCAAGCTCCCACCGGATCGGATGTTCCTGACGATGACGCTAACCCTCGTCCATCGCGTTGTCAATGCGGCGGACGATCGACCTCAAGCGAACAACAACAGATACGATACGCCGCGCGCGCTTGCCAGATCCGGGTTGCCAGATCCGATGACTCAGGGTAATCGATAGATAGGACGCATCATTTAAGACTGAACAAAGCGTGTAAGCTCCGGTCTCATTCCCATCACTAACTAAACAGTAGCGTTCATGACCAAGCGTTTGTTGTCGGCCATGCGTCAGTACGCATGGTTCGGTGGTGTCAAGCACCACGTGGTCCAAGGCGTGGAAGCGCTGGCCACCTTGCTCAAGTCTCCCGCAGTCGCGGCCCGCGCAGTGGCCGCAATCGTTGCCGAAACCGAACAGGGCGTGCAGGTGTGGGTGTCCTATTTTGGCAAGCCGATGGACCCGCATACCACGTACGTTTTCTGGCCCATGCAGCGCGCGCTCAAACCCGCGCGACGACGCGTCGCCGTTCCCTTGCCCCGGCAACACTGGGATCGCGATCGTCATTAGAGGCGCTGCACCCTCGTTACACCATCACGCGCCGGCCGATCGAGGCCGGTGACGAGAGGCGCCGGCCCCAGCGGTTCATGACGCCTCGCTTCCCCCATCTCCCTCCCGTTCCCCTCACTGCCAGCCGCCATTGCGGCAACCGCCTGATCCCGCCTCGCAGCGGATCGCTGCGCCGCCCTCAGGCGTCGGCCCAGCGCCGCAGCAGGTTGTGATAGACACCGGTAAGCCCCACCACGGCCGGCTCTTTTTGTCCAAGCGCCTGGCCTACCCGCTGGATCTGCGTATCGAGATCAAACAGGACCGAACGCTGGCCTTCGTCGCGCACCATACTCTGAATCCAGAAAAATGACGACACGCGCGCGCCGCGCGTGACCGGGCTGACGTGATGCAGGCTGGTGGCGGGATACAGCACCATATGTCCCGCCGGCAGCTTTACGCGCTGTTGGCCGTAGGTGTCCTCCACCACCAGTTCACCGCCGTCGTAATCCTCCGGCGCCGTCAGGAACAGCGTGGCCGACAGGTCGCTGCGAATGCGGAAGCTGGTGCCGCGCAGGTGGCGGATGGCGTTGTCGATGTGATTATCGAATGCATGCCCACCCTCGTAGCGATTGAACAAGGGCGGGTAGACCTTGAGCGGCAGCGCGGCCGAAATGAACAGCGGGTTGGCCCCCAGCGCATCCTGGATCAGGTCGCCGACCTGGCGCGCCACGGGCGAGCCTTCCGGCAACTGCAGGTTGCGCTTCGCCAGCGCCGATTGATGGCCGGAAGTGGCGTTGCCGTCGGTCCATTCCGCCGCGTCCATCCACGCGCGGCATTGGGCTACCTGAGCCTGTGTCAGCACATCGGGGATTTGCAGCATCATGATTTCGATTACCTCGGCGAGACGGTTAGCGGGCGGCACCTGCAGGCCAGTTGAGCCAGCAGCCTGATGGCGCTCCGGGGAGCGCCGATTGTAAGAGAAAGCGACTCGCCACACAAATAGGAATCATTACCATTTGCCGATGACTTGACCTGACGCAAGTCAACCGGCGTGCAGGAAACCGGTACTGTCAGCCGCGTGCCGACAGCCGCCGCGCATGCCGCCCACTACAATGAAATGCACCCAGCCACTCTGCCCAGGAGACGGAAATGCCCGAACCGGTACATGACGAAGCGTTGGTCAATCTTTACCTTGAGCAGATTTCCGCCCTGTCGATCAGTGCCTTCGATGGTGCCGATGTCGGCCAGGAACTCAGCCAGATCGTGCGCGAGGCCGTCGACCAGTGCGGCGCCAGCAAGGCCACGCCCGCGGGCAATAACCTGAGTGTGCTGATCGAGCGGCTGACCGCGCGCGCCGAGTCCGCGGCCCGCGAGGGTCAGCCGCAGGTGCGCGACACCTTTGCACGCGCCGCCGAACTGGCCCGGACGCCAGCCTGAGATTCAAGCGGGCGGCGGCCCGCGTGCGCGCTCGCGGGGTAATGAACCTCCCGGCGGATCGCGATCTCTAATTGGTATCGTCCGGCAACCGCCGGATGCGATCCATTGCCGGACTCAACGCATCATGCCCCGCGCCATGCTTCGGCTGCTGTTCACAGTCTCACTGCTGTCGGTTGGCGCATGCGTGGGCTACCCCTATGACGCCGGCTACGCTTCCTACAACCCTTACGATCCCTATGGGTTCTATGATGGCGGCGTGGTCTATCCGGCTGGCGCGTACGGCTATGGATACGGCTACAACTACGGCTATCCGCTGCCGCTCTATAGCGGGTCCTACGGCGCCTCCTTCTATTACGGCTACGGCGGCTACGGCTATCGAGGCCCGGTCTACCGCGGAGGCTGGCGATACTACGGCGGCTATCCGTATGGCTATCCCTATCGTTCCGGCATGGGACGACCCTATTACCACGGCGGCTGGGGTGCCCATGGCAGTTGGGGAGGACATGGCGGCTGGGGAACCTCCGGGCAACGCGGCAGCGGCCGGAGCGGAGGTGGTCGTGGGCGGCATTGAGAGCGCATTAGCGAACTGCGTCTGCAGTGCGATGGTGCGACCAGCGCGGTTCGGCGCAAACAGCCCCGGGCAATGCGGATTTCGATCGTAGGAATTTACAGAGCTTGGCCAGGACGGCCGAGAGGCAAGACCGGAAAAGATCTTTGGTTGCGGGGGCAGGACTTGAACCTGCGACCTTCGGGTTATGAGCCCGACGAGCTGCCAACTGCTCCACCCCGCGTCCGAGAGGCCGGATTATGGTGGATCGCGCCGCGCATTGCAATCGCTTTGTGACGTCATCGTGAAAAAACCGCTTCCAGGCACTCTAGCCCTCCCTCTCCGCGTTGGATGGCCTGCGCCGCAGCGCAGGCACACCGCATCCCGGATCGCAGGTCCATGCGCTCCCATCAGGCGCGCCGCGCCGCACGCGGCTCCTCATCCTCGGACTCCAGCGTGCTCTTCAGGTACCGGTTGACCTGGTCCAGCGCTTCGAGCTTGGTATCGAAGGACTGGTGCGGAAACGGGTTGTGGCGCTTCTCAATGATCTCGCCATCCTTCTTGCGAATGACCTCGACAACGATTGCCCATTTACCCCTGGGCAGGGACAGGACCTCGTAAACGATCTTGTAGCCATTGAACTCCAACATGATGTACCCCCTTGCTGCTTGCGCGCCTGACAGGCTGCGCGCTTCAGCACCAGGATAGGCCGGGAGGACAATCGTCGCCGTGATCGCGATCAAAGACGAATAAAGAATGCATATCACGGCATGATATGCGATGTTGCGCATTTCGCAATAGCTACCCGAGGGCATCCCGAAGGGCGGCAGGCAGCATGTGCTGTACGCACTCCCCCAACCCCCGACGGAGCGCCGCGAGCCGTATTTCCGCCTGCAGCAAGCCCGCGACAAACGGACGGGCGGCTAATCCCCCCTGGGCCCCACCAGTTTGTCGACGAGTTGGTAGGCCGCGCCAAAGGCCGCCACTTCGGCAGCGTGCCGGGTAGCAAAATGCGCGGCACCGCTCGACAAGCGCTCCGTATCGCCGGCGTCGGACGGGTCCGCACCCTCCTGGCAGACCCGGACTTCGTATCCCCACTGAGCAACTTCGCCCAGCGCCGCGACGCCACCCGCCCGCGGCGATGAAACCAGGACATAGACGTCCATGCCCCGATAAGCCTCCACCCGCCAGTCCGCGTTGCTCATGAGATCTCCTGGGTTGTCCACGGCAAGCACGACTCGAGGAGTCATGCGCACACCTGAACCAGCCTAGCCCGCCGGCACGCGGCTCGCAAGACGGCATGCGCCTACGCGCCACAGGCCGCAGCACGATAAGGCGCAGCGCGCCAGGGACTGGCCGAGTCCTCAAGACAAAGACGAGCGAACGACAACTGCCGCAAGAGGCCGGCGCCGGGTCCGCCCCACATCGCGCGGCCCAGCAGATAGCTCACCGCAACCTCCTCCCAGGACTCAAGCTGCGCGAAGACCTGGGACGCCGCGCGCTCGATCACCGCCCAGGCCTGCGCCTCGGTCTGCATGCCGCAATCGTAGGCCGCCCGCGCGACATGGATCGCGCGGCTCATGTCCCAGGCCAGCACGCCACGCGCGAGATCGACCCGCGAACCAACCACGCGGCTCGCCCTGAGGTCCGGCATGGCGCGCTCGAGGTTGTCAACGCAGAGCGCGAGGCGCACCGGATCAAACAATTCATCGAGCAGCACGATCTCGCGCTCGCGGGCCGCACGCGGCACCGCAAACAGGATCCGGCAAACCTGAGGGTACAGTGCGCGATGCCCCTCCTCCAGCAACCACGCCAGCGTGCCTCGCGCTTCGCCGGCCGTATGGATATGCCAGGCGTTCGCCAGCAAGTCCGCCTGCGTGCGCGCATCGGCGCCGGTAGCCAGTGTGCGGGCATTCAGGGTGAAGCGCTCGTCATGCAAAAGACTCACCAGCAGGCAGCGCTCGCGGCCACCGGAGGTGGGCATCGCGCTACCATCGAGCACCACGGCGCAAGTGCCGCCGCGCAAGTCCAGCTTGCCGCGCGCATCAGGCGGCAACGATACCGGCGGTAAGCGCCGGCGGCGCGCCGCATCGGCCAGCAGGGCGAGCAGCACAGCGGAGACAAACCATGGCAGAGGTCGCATCGCAGGATTCCCCAAGGGAGAGTGCGATCGCTCGGCATGGCAGATCGGGAACAACCAGCACCAGAGCGATCCGGCTACAGAAGCGCATGTGATGCGCGCCGGAACAAAGACTAGCGGCGGGAAGAGCCGTACACGATGAGAAGAATCTCAATCGCTCGCACGCCCGTCATGCGCACACGTCGTGGGCACGGGCAGAACGCCGTAGAATGAACGGGATCCGGAAATGAAAAAGGGCTTCCATTTCTGGAAGCCCTTTTAATCGGTGGTGCGGCTGGCAGGATTCGAACCCACGACCCCTTGGTTCGTAGCCAAGTACTCTATCCAACTGAGCTACAGCCGCACTCGAGAAAAGAGATTATAGCGAACTTTCAGCGTTTGTGAACCCCCTACGCACATTTTTTTGCTTTTTCTTCTGACCGCGCGCGCCTTCCTATAATGACCGCCCCGCAGATGTGATTCCAACCATGAACAAGGCATTTGTCAAAGAGTCTTCCGGCGACGAGGATGACGACCTTCCCGAAGGCGCCACCCCGCTGCCGCCTGGCACCAAGAACTATATCTCCGCCCAAGGCTACCAACGCTTGCGCGATGAACTGATGCATCTGATCGACGTGGCACGCCCGGAGGTGGTCCAGATCGTTTCGTGGGCGGCGTCCAACGGCGACCGCTCCGAGAACGGCGACTATCACTACGGCAAGAAGCGCCTGCGCGAGATCGATCGACGCATCCGCTTCCTGACCAAGCGCCTGGAAAAAGCCGAGGTGGTGGACCCTTCCCTGCAGGGCGACAACGACCAGATCTTTTTCGGCGCCACCGTCACCTACGCCAGCCAGACTGGCGAGGAAACCACTGTCACGATCGTCGGCACCGACGAGGTCGACCTGGACAGCAACCATGTGAGCTGGATTTCGCCGATCGCACGCGCGCTGCTCAAGGCGCGCGAAGGCGATACCGTGCCGCTGCGCACGCCGGCCGGGGTCGAGCAGATCGATATCCTGGAGGTTCGCTATCCCGAAAAGCAGGCGGAGCAGAGCACCGCCGCGCAAACGGGAGAGCACTGAGCCGGACACGCCGGCCGACGGTCAGCCGTCGTTGCGGTCGCGGAAGATGCGGATGACGTCGGGGTTGCGCCTGAGCGCCCGCATCACATTGGCGAGGTGCAGGCGGTTCTGCACCTGGATGATGAACTGCATGTAGGTGGCCTCCTGCTGGCCACCCTCCTGCTGCTCCATCGACACGTGCGCGACGTTAGCGTCGGCCGAGGTCAGGTCGGCCGCGACGCGGGCGACGATACCCTTGACGTTGCGCACCATCACCTTAATCGACACATCGAAGGCGCGCGTGGTCTTGCGCGCCCACATCACGTCGATCCAGTGCTCAGGATCCTTGCTGTGCAGGCGCTTGGCCACCTTGCAGTCCTGCACGTGGATCTGCAAACCCTCGCCCTTGCCCAGGTAGCCGACGATGGAATCGCCGGGAATCGGACGGCAGCATGCCGAGAAGATGATCGACATGCCTTCGTCGCCGGTGATCGGCACCGCTGGCGCTTCTTCGCCGGCGAAGGTCTGCACGGCCGCCAGCAGCGCGCTGTCGACGTCGCCGGACAACTCTTGCAGCAGGATCTCCATGCGCTTGGCCACCACGGCGGGCACGCGCCGCCCCAGTGCCAGGTCGGCGAAGATGTCTTCCTTGTGCTTGTTGCCGGTCCACTGCACCATGCGATCCCACACCGACTGCGGCAGTGCCTTCAGCTCGATCCCGAGCTGGCGCGCCGACTGCTCCAGCAGGCGCTCGCCAAGCTGGATGGCTTCGTCGAGCCGCGTGGTCTTGAGATAGTGGCGGATGGCCGCGCGCGCCTTGCCGGTGCGCACAAAGGCCAGCCAGGCCGGATTCGGCTTGGAGTACGGCGCCGTCACCACCTCGACGATGTCGCCGCTCTTGAGCTCGGTGCGCAGCGGCAGCAGCTCGTTGTTGATCTTGACCGCCACGCACTGGTTGCCGAGATCGCTGTGCACGGCATATGCGAAATCGAGTGCGGTGGCGCCGCGCGGCAGCGCGCGGATATGCCCCTTGGGCGTGAACACGTAGACCGCATCCGGGAACAGGTCGATCTTGACGTGTTCGAGGAATTCCTGCGAATCGCCGGTCTGGCTCTGGATATCGAGCAGCGACTGCAGCCACTGGTGGGCCTGCTGCTGGATATCGTTGGCCTGGTCGGCCTGGTGCTTGTACATCCAGTGCGCGGCCACGCCGGCTTCCGCGATCTGGTGCATGTCGCGGGTGCGGATCTGGAATTCCACCGGCGTGCCGAACGGGCCCACCAGCGTGGTGTGCAAGGACTGGTAGCCGTTGATCTTCGGAATGGCGATGTAGTCCTTGAACTTGCCGGGCATGGGCTTGTACAGCCCGTGCAGCGCACCCATCGCCATATAGCAGTGCATCTGGGTTTCCACCACGACGCGGAACCCGTATACGTCGAGCACCTGCGAGAACGACAGCTGCTTGTCGTGCATCTTGCGGTAGATGCTGTAGAGCGTCTTCTCACGCCCCGACAGCTCGGCCACGATGCCGGCATCCCCCAGCGCCTTCTGCGCGGTCTCGAGGATGCGCCTGACCACCTCGCGCCGGTTGCCCCGGGCGGCCTTGACCGCTTTTTCCAGCGTGGCGTAGCGGAACGGCGAGCCGACCTTGAAGGACAGTTCCTGCAGTTCGCGGTAGGTGGTGTTGAGACCGAGCCGATGAGCGATCGGCGCGTAGATCTCCATCGTTTCGAGCGCGATCCGGCGCCGCTTTTCCGGCGGCACGAAATCGAGCGTGCGCATGTTGTGGGTGCGGTCGGCCAGCTTGACCAGGATCACCCGCACGTCGCGCGCCATCGCCAGCAGCATCTTGCGGAAACTCTCCGCCTGCGCCTGCTCGCGGCTCTGGAATTCGAGCTTGTCCAGCTTGGTCAGGCCATCGACCAGCTCCGACACCTTGGGACCGAATTTTTCCGCCAGCTCGCTCTTGGTGATGCCCTGGTCTTCCATCACGTCGTGCAGCAGCGCCGCCATGATGGATTGCACATCGAGCTTCCAGTCGGCGCACAGTTCCGCCACCGCTACCGGATGCGTGATGTAAGGCTCGCCGCTCTGGCGGTACTGACCGAGGTGGGCCTCGTCCGAGAACTGGAAGGCCTCGCGCACGTGCGCCTGGTCGGCCGGCTTGAGGTAGGCCAGCTTTTCCATCAGCCTGGTGATCGAGATCACCTGCTGGCGCGGCGGCACCGCCGGCTGCGAGGTCGGCCCGAAGAAGTGACGGTAGGACTGCGCCAGCACAGCGTCGATAAACAGCGCGTCGCCCGGGCCGGCTGCCACCGGGGCTCCGCTCAGCTCACTTTCGGCGGCGGCCTGCACGGCCCTGCCCTTGCCCGCGCCCATCGCGGGCGCGACGGCACGTTCCCCGACAACATCGTTGCCGAGCGGATCGGGAAGATTGGGAGCGCCCGTACGCGCCGTCACGGTCGACTGACCGGGCCCGGCGCGCTTGCGCTGAACGGGAGGCACTGCTTCGCCCCCCGCGTCACCAGGCGCTTCTCCGCGCGGGCGCGCCGGCGTCGCCGTGGGGCTGGCCGTCGCGACAGGAGAGGAAGGCTGGGAGGAAGACATGTGGGCGGCTTTCCGAAATCTGGCTGGTTAAGCAAGTACGCGAACCGGTACGTTAGCAGAGTCTCAATGCAAAGGTACGCGTTGCGAGGACTGGCCACCGCCGCCCGAAAATCAGGTCGGTACCTTCTTGAGCATCTCGATGCCGACCTGGCCCGAAGCGATCTCGCGCAGCGCCACCACGGTGGGCTTGTCCTTGGCCTCGACCTTGGGGGTGTGACCCTGCACCAGCTGACGGGCCCGGTAGGTCGCCGCGAGCGCGAGCTCGAAACGATTCGGGATGTGTTTCAGACAATCTTCGACGGTAATACGCGCCATATCAAATCCACCTCGGGACAAAACCTTATGCGATGCCGGCTATTTTACAGCACGCGGCAAGAAACGTTCCCGCCGCGCTCCGGATCAGTGAATACCGAGCTCGATGAAGAGGTCGGCGTGACGCGCCTTTTGCGACGAAAAACGCAGACGGGTAGCACGTATCACGCTGCGCAGTTGTTCGAGCGCCTGCTCGAAAACCTCGTTGATGATGACATAGTCCGACTCGGAAGCGTGGGCCATTTCGCTGCCGGCCGCCAGCAGGCGGCGCGTGATCACGTTGGGCTCGTCCTGGCCGCGCTTGTTCAGGCGCTCTTCCAGCGCTTGCAGCGACGGCGGCAGGATGAAGATCTCCATGGCGTTGGAAAAGCGCTGGTGCACCTGCTGCGCGCCCTGCCAGTCGATTTCCAGCAGCACATCGTTGCCCTGGGCCATCTGCTGCTCGATCCAGACCCGGGAAGTGGCGTAGTAATTGCCGTGCACCTCGGCCCACTCGAGAAATTCGCCGCGATCGCGCGCGGCGCGGAAGGCGTCCACCGTGGTGAAGTGGTATTCGCGGCCATCCTGCTCGCCCGGCCGTGGCGCGCGCGTGGTGTGCGAGATAGACAGGCGGATGGCCTGGTCCTGCGCCAGCAGCGCGTTGACCAGCGTGGACTTGCCGGCACCGGAGGGCGCCACCACCATGAACAGGTTGCCGGGATAGGCTGTATCGATTGCGACGTGGGACGACGTTTCACTCATGATGATTATTCTAGGTTCTGAATCTGTTCTCGCATCTGCTCGATCAGCAGCTTGAGTTCCATGGCGGCATCGGCCAGCTCCTTGGCCGCGGCCTTGGAGCCCAGCGTGTTGGCTTCGCGATTGAGCTCCTGCATCATGAAATCGAGCCGCTTGCCGGCCTGCCCGCCCTTCTTGAGGATATGGCGGGTTTCGTTCAGGTGCGCCTGCAGGCGCGACAGCTCTTCGGCGATGTCGATGCGGATGCCGTAGACCGTGGCTTCCTGGCGGATGCGCTCGCCGATTTCATCGCGGCTCATCGATGGCATGCCGTTCGATGCCACCAGGTTGAACGCCTCCTGCAGGCGCTCAGTCAGCTTTTCCTGTTGGCAGGCGATCAGCTGCGGGATCGTCGGCGTCAGGCGCGCGACGATGGCCAGCATGGCCTCGATCCGTTCGTCCAGCGTGGCCTTGAGCGCATCGCCTTCGCGGCGGCGCGCTTCGAGCAACTGGGCCAGCGCTTCCTTGGCCGCGCCCGTCACCGCCTCGCGCAACGCGTCCTGCGACAGTTCGGGCTCGACCAGCACGCCCGGCCAGCGCAGGATCTCGCCCATGCGCAGCGAGCCAGCCTCGGAAAAGGTGGCGGCCACGGTGGTTTCGATCGAGCGGATCTGCGCCAGCAGGGCGTCGTTGAGCGCCAGCGTGGTGCCACCGGCACCGGCATCGGCGCGCTGCAGGTTGATGCGGCACTCCAGCTTGCCGCGCGACAGCTTCGCCATGAGCATTTCCCGCAGGGCCGGCTCGAAGGCGCGGCACTCTTCGGGAGCCCGGAAAAACAGGTCGAGGAAGCGCGAGTTGACGGTGCGGAACTCCACCGAGACGGAAGCCGTCCTGCCGGTGGGCACGCCATGCGCGTCGGTCAGCGGCGCCTGGCGGGTCGCCAGGCCGTAGCCGGTCATGCTGTGAATCATTGAGTAGTCTCGCGAAATGGCCATCCGGCCGCATGCGTTCAGACGGCGCGGGGAGCTGGCAGCCCCGCATCCGCGCCGGCCGAACGCCGAAAAGAGAGCCAAAAATGGCCGCTATTGTGTTCTTTACAAGTCATCGATTAGTCAGGACAATCCGGAGGCAATCAAGGTCCCGAATCCTATGACAGAGTCCAAGGGCGCATCACCTCCGAAGAGCGCACCGCTGCCCATCGGCACGCTGCTGTCCAACTACCGTATTGTAAAGAAGTTGGCCAGCGGGGGGTTCAGTTTCGTCTACCTTGCCACCGACGAGACCGGCTCTCCCGTTGCGATCAAGGAGTACCTCCCGTCGTCCCTGGCTCGCCGCAAACCCGGCGAACTGATCCCCGTGGTGCCGGAAGAAAGCGCCGCTTCATTCCGCCTGGGGCTCAAGTATTTCTTCGAGGAAGGCCGCTCGCTGGCCCGCATTTCCCATCCCAGCGTGGTGCGCGTGGTGAATTTCTTCCGCGAGAATTCCACCGTCTACATGGTGATGAACTACGAGCTGGGCAAGACGCTGCAGGAACACATCCTGCACGCCCGCCAGCAAGGCCGCGCCAAGGTATTGCGCGAACACTTCATCCGCAAGGTCTTCCACGACCTGATGAGCGGTCTGCGCGAAGTGCATATCCACAAGCTGCTGCACCTCGATATCAAGCCCGGCAACATCTATCTGCGCGAGGACGAGTCGCCCATCCTGCTGGATTTCGGCGCTGCGCGCCAGATCCTGACGATGGAAGCGTCGCGCTTCCAGCCCATGTACACGCCAGGCTTTGCCGCGCCCGAACTCTACGGCAAGCATTCCGAACTGGGGCCGTGGACCGACATCTACAGCCTCGGGGCCACGCTCTATGCCTGCATGGCCGGCATGCCGCCGCAGGAGGCGAACCAGCGCGAAAAAGATGATCGCATGGCGGACTCCATCACCCGGCTGCGCACCAGCTACACCAATGGCCTGGTGGACCTGGTCGAATGGTGCCTGCGCCTGACGCCATCCGAACGGCCGCAGAGCGTGTTCCGGCTGCAGAAGGAGTTGCGCGAACAGACCAATGCGCTGGGCGAACAGGCGGCCGCACCGGCCACCTCCGCGGCCGCCGAGCGTCCCCTTGCCAGCCGGTTCCTCACCCTGCTGCGCAAGCGCGAAGAACCCGCCGCGGGCATCCATGCCAAAGAGGCCGGCACAGGCGCCGAATGATGCACACGATACATCTACCCGCGTCTGACGCGTGCTCTGCGCTCCGGCCTGCTCCGCCATCCCCTACCATCATGGGAGCCGTCGCCCCGCTGCCCTGCCACACCCAGCGCCGATCGGGCACAAAAGCGGCGCCGCCGTCTCCCGAAAACTGATTTCCCTACAGCCACCATGCGATTCTCCGTCTATCAGGAAAGCAGAAAAGGCGGCCGCCGCATCAACCAGGACCGCATGGGCTATTGCTT